>NZ_POQU01000057.1 GCF_002938425.1 Blastococcus atacamensis
CTGACGCCCTCGTCCAGCTGTGCGACGTCCAGCTCGCCGCCGGCAACCTGCCCACGTTGCGCACCTTCAAGCCCCACGTCGTGGTCACCATCCCGCTGGAGGAGCTGGTCGGCTCCGACACCAGCCCCGCGGTCGCCGACCTCGGCTTCGCTGCCATCTCCGCGGCCCGGGCCCGCTGGCTGGCGTGCGACGGGAACGTCACCCGCATCGTCGTCGGCCCCGAAGGCCAGCCGATGGACCTCGGCCGCACCCGCCGGGTCGTGCCACCCCACCTGCGGCGAGCCGTCGAGCACGCCGACCGGCACTGCGTCTTCGCCGGCTGCGACGCACCCAGCCACTGGTGCGACGTGCACCACCTCGTCCACTGGGCCCATGGTGGAGACACCGAACTGCACAACCTGGCCCTGCTGTGCGAGCGCCACCACACCAAGGTGCACCACGGGTTCCGGATCGAACGAGATGCCGACGGCCGATGGCACACCTACCGCCCCGACGGAACCGAGATCCTCGTCCTCCAGCGCATCACCCAGGAGACGGCCGACGCACGCGCCGGCTGAGCGGGACATCCCGCTTCCGCGCGGCGTCCCGACGAGTTCCCGAGCCGGTGTTCCAGCCGGACGGCGAACGGCGGCGAGTGGGGCCGATACCGTGTCGCCCGTGCAGCTGACCGTCGTCGACCACCCGCTGGCCCGTGCCCGCCTCTCCCGGATGCGGGACGAGCGCACGGACAACGCCATGTTCCGCGCCGCCCTGCGCGAGCTCACGCAGATGCTGGTCTACGAGGCCACGCGCGACCTGACCGTCGCGGAGGAGCCGATCACCACGCCGGTGACGGCCACGACCGGCTACCGCCTGGCCGCGCCGCCGCTCATCGTGCCGGTGCTGCGCGCGGGTCTCGGCATGGCCGACACCGCGCACGGGATGCTCCCCGAGTCCCAGATGGGCTTCGTCGGGCTGGCGCGCAACGAGGAGACCTTCCAGCCGGAGGCCTACATGGCCTCGCTGCCCGAGACGCTGGTCGGCCGCGACGTCTTCGTGCTCGACCCGATGCTGGCCACCGGTGGGTCGCTCGTGCACTGCTGCGACCTGCTGGTCGCGCGCGGGACCACGTCGATCACCGTGCTCTGCGCCCTCGCCGCTCCGGAGGGCATCCGGCGGCTGGAGGAGAGTGGACTGCCGCTGCGGGTGTTCACCGCCAGCCTGGAGGAGGGCCTGAACGACAAGGCCTACATCGTCCCGGGCCTGGGCGACGCCGGCGACCGCCAGTTCGGGTCGGTCTGACCGTGCGCTTCGGGGTCCTCGGCACGGGTCACTGGGCCCGTGCGGTGCATGCGACGGCGCTGTCCGAGCACCCGTCCGCCGAGCTGGTGGGCGTGTGGGGCCGCGACCCGGCGAAGGCCGAGGCGCTCGGCGCGGAGTTCGACGTCCCCGGCTACGGCGACGTCGACACGCTGCTGGCCGACGTCGACGCCGTCGCCATCGCCCTGCCGCCGGACGTGCAGGCGCCGCTCGCGGTGCGCGCGGCCGAGGCGGGCCGGCACCTGCTCCTGGAGAAGCCGATCGCGCTCGACGTCGCCGGTGCCGACCGCGTGGTCGACGCCGTGCGGTCGGCCGGCGTCGCCTCCGTCGTCTTCTTCACCTTCCGGTTCCAGACGGCGACCTCCACCTGGCTGACCCAGGCGGCGCGGACCCGGCTGGCCGGGGGCTCGGGCTCCTGGCTGTCGTCGCTGGCCGGCACCCCCTTCGCCGCCTCGCCCTGGCGGCAGGAGCACGGCGCGCTCTGGGACATCGGTCCCCATGCGCTGTCGGTCCTCGTGCCGGCGCTCGGGCCGGTCGTGGCCGTGCAGGCCGGCGCCGGTCTCCGCGACACCGTGCACCTGGTGCTCACCCACGAGTCGGGCACCGCGTCGACGATCACGCTGTCGCACACGGTGGCCCCGATGTCGACCGGCATCGAGTTCTACGTGCACGGCGACGCCGGGCGGCTGGTGCTGCTGCCCGAGGTCGACGAGCCGGTGGCCGCCTTCCGGGTCGCCGTCGACGAGCTGCGCGCGGCCGCCGTGACCGGCGGGATCCACCCCTGCGACGTCGGCTTCGGCCGGGACGTCGTCGCCGTCCTGGCGACGGCGGCCCGCGCGCTCGACTCCGGCTGCCGGGAGCCCGTGGCCCGCTGAGCCCTGGAGCTGCTCCTAGAGCCCGAGCGCCGCCGACATCTCCGCGCGCAGCTGGTCCAGCTCGTCGGCGCCCCGCCCGCGGGCGGCGATCATCCCGGCGTCGTCGTGCACCGGCACGACCGTCTCGAGGTAGGCCTTGAGCTTCGGCTCGGTCCCGGACGGCCGCACGATCACCCGCACGCCGTCGCCCAGCAGGCGCACCGCGTCGATCGGCGGCGTCGCCAGCGCCAGGTCGGCGAACTCCACCGGCCGGCCGAGCAGCTCGGCCGGCGGGGTCGAGCGCACCCGCGCCATCGCGTCCGAGATCACCGTGAGGTCCTCCACCCGGACCGACAGCTGCCCGGTGACGAACAGCCCGTGCTCGTCGGCCAGCTCGTCGAGCCGGTCGAGCACCGTGCGCCCCTCGGCCTTGAGCTCCGCGGCGAGCAGCGCGACGGCGAGCGCGGCGGAGATGCCGTCCTTGTCGCGCACCACCGACGGCGCCACCGAGTAGCCCAGGGCCTCCTCGTAGCCGTACACCAGCGGCGCCTGCTCCGAGCCCGCCCGCATGATCCACTTGAAGCCGGTCGGCGTCTCCTCCGACGGCACCCCGGCGGCCTCGGCGATCGCGTGCATCAGCGAGCCGCTCACCAGCGACGACGCGTACGTGCCCCGCGCCCCGCGCCGGATCAGCCAGTCGGCCAGGAGCGCGCCGACCTCGTCGCCGGTCAGCTGCCGCCCTCCGGCCACCACCGAGCAGCGGTCGGCGTCGGGGTCCTCGGCGATCGCGACGTCGGCCCCGACCCGCTCGGCCAGCGACAGCAGCAGGTCGACCGCGCCGGGCTCCTCCGGGTTCGGGAAGGACACCGTCGGGAACGCCGGGTCCGGGGCGTCCTGCTCCGGCACGCTCGCCGGCTCGCGCAACCCCGCGGCGGCGAACACCTTCCGGGTCGTGCCGGCGCCCACGCCGTGCATCGCCGTGTAGGCCACGGTCAGCGCGGAGCGTGCCTCGGCCGGCACCCGGGAGGGGTCGACCGCGCGGACGACGCCGTCGACGTAGGCGGTCTCGATGTCGTCGCCCAGGGTGTTCCAGTCGTCGGAGCGGGGGATCTCGCGCGCCGGCCCCATCGCCCCGATCGCCGTCTCGATCTCCCGATCCGCCGGCGGGACCAACTGGGCGCCGTCCCCGAGGTAGACCTTGTAGCCGTTGTCGTCGGGCGGGTTGTGGCTGGCGGTCACCATCACGCCGGCCACGGCGCCGAGATGCCGGACGGCGAAGGCCAGCACCGGGGTGGGCAGGGGCCGCGGCATCACCTGCACCGCGAAACCGGCGGCGGCCAGCACCTCGGCGGAGATCCGGGCGAACTCGTCGGACCGGCGGCGGGCGTCGAAGCCGATCACCACGCCGCCGCCCGCGTGCCCGGAGGCGATCAGCCAGGCGCCCAGGCCGGCGGCCGCGCGCGTGACGACGGCGGCGTTCATCCCCGCCGGACCCGCACGCAGCGGGCCGCGCAGACCCGCCGTCCCGAAGGTGAGCGGACCGGAGAACCGGCGGCCCAGCTCCTCGGTGTCCCCGGCCTCGACCAAGGTCAGGATCTCGGTCCGGTCGCCGGCGTGCGGGTCGGCCTGCGCCCAGGCGCGGGCGGTGTCGAGCAGGTCCTGCGTCATGCCGGGAAGTTCTCCGCGTCGAAGTCGGCCGTCGTGTACTCCCCGCCGACCCGGCGGTGCACCGGGTCGGACAGGTCGGGCTCGCCGTGCGCCTCGATCAGCGCCTCGGCGTACACCTCGGCGTCGTCGGCCGGCTCGTAGCCGAGCTCGCGGGCCGCGGTGAGGTCCCACCAGCGGCGGGTGTTGTCCGAGACGCCCCACACCACCCGGAAGCCCGGCGCCGGAGCGGTGAGGGCCGCGTGCACGAGCGAGACGGTGTCGTCGGGGGAGAGCCAGGTGGACAGCTGCCGGGTGGTGGTCGGCTCGGGAAACGCGCTGCCGATCCGCAGGCAGACGACGTCGAGGCCGTAGCGCTCGGCGTACAGCGAGCCCAGCGCCTCCATCGTGACCTTCGAGACGCCGTAGTAGGTGTCCGGCCGCGGCGGGGCGTCGGCCTCGCGCAGCAGGCCGCCGCCGTCGGGCCGCTCGGTGTAGCCGCTGGCGTGGTTGCTGCTGGCCAGCACCACACGCGGGACGCCGGCCTGCCGGGCGGCCTCCAGCGCGCAGTACGTGCCGTCGATGTTGGCGTTCCGGATCGTGGGCCAGGTCGACTCACCGGAGATCCCGGCCATGTGCGCGATCGCCGAGGCGCCCTGTGCGGCGTCGGTCATCGCGGCGAGGTCGGTGGCGTCGGCGACGAACTGCTCCTCACCCGGCCGCACGTCGGCGATCGGGACGACGTCGAGGCAGCGCAGCGCCCACCCGCGCTCGGGCAGCCCGCCGCGCAGGACGGTGCCGATCCGCCCCGCGGCGCCGGTGACCAGGACGAGGCTCACGGTGTCACTGCTCGCTCCCGCACGGCGGAGCCGGCCAGATCATGGAGCCGCTCACGGCAACCGGCCGATCAGCTCGACCAGGAACTCGCCCAGCCGCCCGGCCGCATCCTTGCCCGCGGCCAGCACCTCCGCGTGGTCGAGCTTCTCGCCGGTGATGCCGGCTGCCGCGTTGGTGACCATCGACAGGCCCAGGATCTCCAGGCCCGCCGCCCGTGCGGCGATCGCCTCCAGCGCCGTCGACATGCCCACGAGGTCCGCGCCCATGGTGCGCAGCATCCGGATCTCGGCCGGCGTCTCGTAGTGCGGGCCGGGCAGCTGGGCGTAGACGCCCTCCACCAGGGAGGGGTCCAGCTCGCGGGCCAGCGTGCGCAGGCGCGACGAGTACAGGTCGGTGAGGTCGACGAAGTTCGCGCCGACGAGCGGCGAGCGGGCCGTGAGGTTCAGGTGGTCGGAGATGACGACGGCCTGGCCCACCCGGTGTTCGGGGGCCAGCCCACCGGCGGCGTTGGTGAGGACGACCGTCGTCACGCCGGCCGCGGCGGCGGTGCGCACCCCGTGGACGACGGGGTCCACGCCGCGGCCCTCGTAGAAGTGGGTGCGGCCCAGGAAGAGCAGCACCTTCCGCTCGCCGACGCGGACCGAACGGACCTCGCCGCCGTGGCCGACGGCCGTGGGAGCGGCGAACCCCGGCAGGTCGCCGATGGCGACGGAGCCCTCGACGGCGCCGAAGGCGGTCGCCGCGGGGGCCCACCCGGAGCCCATGACGACGGCGACGTCGTGCGGTCCGCCGAGGGCGCCGGTCACGGCCTCGGCGGCCGATGCGGCCAGGGTGGTGGGGTCGGTGCCCGGGAGCTCGCTCACGCGGGGACGCTAGCGCAGCGGCCCAGGGAGGGTGCTGGAGCGGCCTGCTCGCAGGGTTCGGTCCACCGGCGGGGTGATCGTGCTCGCAGGCCCCTGCCTCGGGCGGTGGGCAGCGGTGATCGTCCCTATGCTCCGCCTGTGGAGATCCCCTTCCGTAGCTCGGAGCGCGCCAGCCTCGGTGTGGAGTGGGAGCTGCAGCTCGTCGACCGGGAGAGCCGCGAGCTCGCCTCCGGCGCCGTCGACATCCTCGAGGAGCTCCGGCCCGAGGGCGCCGAGGAGCACCCCAAGGCCAAGCACGAGCTGCTGCAGTCGACCGTCGAGATCATCACCGGGATCTGCAGCACCGTCCGGGAGGCCAAGGCCGACCTCGCCGGCACGCTGGCCGAGGTCGTGGCGTCCGCGGACCGGCACGGCCGCGGGGTCATGTGCGCCGGCAGCCACCCCTTCACCCGGTGGGACTCGCAGGAGATCTCGCCGAAGGAGCGCTACCACCAGCTCGTCGAGCGGATGCAGTGGCCCGCCCGCCGGTTGCAGATCTTCGGGGTGCACGTGCACGTCGGCGTCCGCTCGCCGGAGAAGGTCATGCCGATCGTCAACGCGCTGACCCAGTACCTCCCGTACTTCCTGGCGCTGTCGGCCTCCTCCCCGTTCTGGTCCGGGTGCGACACCGGTCTGGCCTCGGCGCGCACGAAGGTCTTCGAGGCCATGCCGACCGGTGGGCTGCCGCACCTGCTCGCCGACTGGGCCGAGTTCGAGGAGTACATGGAGACCCTCATCCGGGCCGGGGCGATCGAGAGCGTCCGCGAGGTGTGGTGGGACGTCCGCCCGCACCCGGACTTCGGCACCGTCGAGCTGCGCGTCTGCGACGGCCTCCCCACCCTCGACGAGATCGGCGCGGTCGCGGCGCTGACCCAGTGCCTGGTCGAGCAGTTCGACACCCAGCTCGACCGCGGCTACATCCTGCCCGCGCCGACCGAGTGGGTCGTGCGGGAGAACAAGTGGCGCGCGGTCCGCTACGGACTGGACGCCGAGATCGTCGTCGACGACCGCGGCACGGTGCAGCCGGTGCGCGAGGCGATCACGGCGCTGGTCGAGGAGCTGATGCCGACGGCGAAGCGGCTCGACTGCGAGGCGGAGCTCCGCGACGTCCTGCGCATCCTCGAGGTCGGCGCCTCCTATCAGCGCCAGCGCGCCGTCGCGCGGGCGCACGACGGGCAGCTCGCGCCGGTCGTGGACAGCCTGCTCGCCGAGCTCCGGGACGGACTGCCGTCGTCGAGCCCCGCCGCGGGCGGGCACGCCGCATGACGCCCGTCGCCGAGAAGCTGTCGGCGCAGGTCGACGAGTGGGCCGGCGCGCACCGCCAGGAACTGGTGTCGGTGCGCCGGCACCTGCACGCCCACCCCGAGCTGGCCTTCGCCGAGTTCGAGACGACGGCCTTCCTCGAGCAGCGCCTCCGCGACGCCGGGCTCGACCCGCGCCGGCTGCCCACCGGGACCGGGCTGGTGTGCGAGGTCGGCAGCGGGGAGGGGCCCACCGTCGTCCTGCGCGCCGACATCGACGCGCTGCCGTTGAGCGACCTCAAGGACGTGCCGTACGCCTCCACCCGCGACGGGCTCTGCCACGCGTGCGGCCACGACGTCCACACCACCGTGGTCCTGGGCGTGGCGCTCGCGCTCGCCGGCCTGGACGGCCTGCCCGGCCGCGTGCGGTTCGTCTTCCAGCCGGCGGAGGAGACGGTGCCCGGCGGGGCCACCGAGGTGGTCGCCTCCGGAGTCCTCGACGGCGCCTCCCGGGCCTTCGCGCTGCACTGCGATCCGGCGGTGCCCGTGGGCCGGGTGGGCCTGCGGACCGGGCCGATCACCGCGGCCTGCGACCGGGTGGACGTCACCCTCACCGGGCCGGGCGGGCACACCGCGCGGCCGCAGATGACCGTCGACCTGGTCGACGCCCTCGGCCGGCTGATCACCGACCTGCCCGGCCTCCTGTCCCGGCAGGTCGACCCCCGCTCGGGGATGAGCCTGGTCTGGGGCGCGGTGAACGCCGGCGTGGCCGCCAACGCGATCCCGCAGCGCGGCACCCTGCGCGGCACCGTCCGGGTGCTCGACCGCGACGCCTGGAGGGACGCCGAGGCGCTGCTGACCTCGCTGGTCGAGCGGGTGGCGGCGGCCACCGGTGCCGAGGTCGGCGTCGACTACATCCGCGGTGTGCCGCCGGTGGTCAACGACCCGCGGTGCGTGGCCCTGCTGCGGTCGGCCGCGATCGGCTCGATTGGCGCCGACAACGTCGTGCTCTCCCAGCAGAGCATGGGCGGTGAGGACTTCGGCTGGTTCGCCGACCTCATGCCCATCGCGCTGGCCCGGCTGGGAACGCACGGCGGCGGCGCGCCGCTGGACCTGCACCGGGGCACCTTCGACGTCGACGAGCGCGCCATCGGCGTCGGCGTCCGGCTGCTGGCGCGGACGGCGCTGCTCGCGCTCGAGGCCGACGCCGAACCGGCTCCGACCGGCTCACCGGCACCCCCTCGCACGCGGCGCCCGGCCCCCGGAGACACTTCTGCCCGACGAGCCGTCGACGAGAGGCGGGAACCTGAGGATGAGCACGTCCGACCAGACGAGCGGTCAGGCCCCAGCGGCGGCTGACGCCGAGGTGCCGGCCGAGCACGCGGTCCCCGAGGACCTGGCGCTCGCCGGCGAGTTCGACGCGGTCACGCGCGACCAGTGGCGGGAGCTGGTCGCCGGTGTGCTGCGCAAGGCCGGCCGCGAGGACCTCCCCGACGTCGTCGAGGACGCCCTGCGACGACCGGTGGCCACGGGCGTGAGCGTGGCGCCGCTCTACACCGCCGAGGACGCCGGCGATCTGCCGACGGGCGTCGGCGTGCCCGGACTGCCGCCGTTCGTGCGCGGCGGCCGCCCCGCCGGTGGTCCGGCCGGGTCGGCCGAGGTCACCGCGGCCGGTGGCGCCGAGGGCGGCGCGGCAGGCGGCTGGGACGTCCGCCAGCGACACGCCCACCCCGACGTCACCGTGACCAAGGAGGCCATCGCGGCCGACCTGGAGAACGGCGTCACCTCGCTGTGGCTGGTGCTCGGCGAGGGGGCGATCCCGGTCGACGCGCTCGGCGACGTGCTCTCCGACGTCTACCTCGACCTGGCGCCGGTGAGCGTCTCCGGTGGGTCCACGGCCGCGGAGGCGTTCCTCGCGCTGGTCGACGGCCGCGCAGATCTCGCGCCCGGCGGCTCGCTCGGCCTGGACCCGCTCGGTGTGGAAGCTGCGTCGGGGGAGCGGCAGGACCTCTCCGGCCTGGCCGACGTCGCCCGTCGCGCCGCCGCACATCCCGGTCTGCGCACCGTCGTCGTCGACGGCACGATCTACGCCGACGCCGGAGCCTCCGTGGTCGAGGAGCTCGGCTGCTCGCTCGCCGCGGGGGTCGCCTACCTGCGGGCGCTCACCGACGCGGGGCTGTCGGTCGACGAGGCCGCCGCCGCGCTGGAGTTCCGCTGGTCGGCCACCGCTGACCAGTTCACGACCATCGCCGCGCTGCGCGCCGCCCGCCGGCTGTGGGACCGGGTGGGCGAGGTCGCCGGCGCCTCCGCCGAGGTCCGCGCCCAGCGCCAGCACGCCGTCACCTCCTCGGTGATGACGACGAAGCGCGACCCGTGGGTCAACATGCTGCGCACCACCGTCGCCTGCTTCGCCGCGGGCGTGGGTGGTGCCGACGCGGTGACCGTCCAGCCGTTCGACGCCGCACTCGGCCTGCCCGACTCCTTCTCCCGTCGGATCGCGCGCAACACCCAGAACCTGCTGGTCGAGGAGGGGCACCTCGGTCGCGTGCTCGACCCGGCCGGCGGCTCCTGGTACGTCGAGTCGCTCACCGACTCCCTGGCCGGGGCCGCGTGGGACTGGTTCACCGAGATCGAGCGCGCCGGCGGGCTGTCGGCGGCCCTGGCCTCGGGTCTGGTCCGCGACCGGATCGCGCAGGCGTGGGACTCCCGCGCGAAGCGGCTGGCCACCCGCGCCGAGGCGATCACCGGCGTCAGCGAGTTCCCCTCCCTCGCCGAGAAGCTGCCCGAGCGGCAGCCCGCGGCCGACCTGCACCCCACCGGCGGGCTGCCGCGCGTGCGGGCCGCGCAGGAGTACGAGGCGCTGCGCGACGCCGCCGACGCCGCGGCTCCCCGCCCGGCGGTGTACCTGGCCACCATCGGCCCGATCGCGAAGCACACCGCCCGCGCCACTTTCGCCAGCAACCTGTTCCAGGCCGGCGGGCTCGCGACGCCGTCCGGTGACGGGGTCTCCGGCCTCGCGGAGGCACGGACGGCGGTCGCCTGCATCTGCGGCACCGACAAGGACTACGCCGGGTCCGCCGCGGCCCTGGCGAAGGAGCTCAGGGCGGCCGGTGCCACCCAGGTGTGGCTGGCCGGCAAGCCCGATCTGGCCGTCGAGGGTGTCGACGGGTACGTCTTCGCCGGCTGCGACGCGCTCGCGGCCCTGCGCACGGTGCACGAGCAGCTGGAGGTCCAGGCATGAGCGCGATCCCCGACTTCGGTTCCGTGGAGCTGGGCTCCCCGTCCCAGGGTGGCTCGGCCGACGACTGGGCCAAGGCGTTCGAGGAGGCGACCGGGCGGAGCGTGGCGGAGGCGGCCTGGGAGACCCCCGAAGGCATCTCCGTCCCGCCGCTCTACACGCACGAGCACCTCGAGGGCCTGGACTTCCTGGAGACGCTGCCCGGGCTCCCACCGTTCCTGCGCGGGCCCTACCCGACGATGTACACGACCCAGCCGTGGACCGTGCGCCAGTACGCGGGCTTCTCCACCGCGGCGGAGTCCAACGCGTTCTACCGGCGCAACCTCGCCGCCGGGCAGAAGGGCCTGTCGATCGCCTTCGACCTGCCCACCCACCGCGGCTACGACTCCGACCACCCGCGCGTGGTCGGCGACGTCGGCATGGCCGGGGTCGCGATCGACTCGATCCTGGACATGCGGCAGCTCTTCGACGGCATCCCGCTGGACAAGATGTCGGTGTCGATGACCATGAACGGCGCGGTGCTCCCGGTGCTCGCGCTCTACATCGTCGCCGCCGAGGAGCAGGGCGTGAGCCCCGGTCAGCTGACCGGCACCATCCAGAACGACATCCTCAAAGAGTTCATGGTGCGCAACACCTACATCTACCCGCCCAAGCCCTCGATGCAGATCATCAGCGACATCTTCTCCTTCACCGCGAAGGAGATGCCGAAGTTCAACTCCATCTCGATCTCCGGCTACCACATCCAGGAGGCCGGCGCGACGGCCGACCTGGAGCTGGCCTACACCCTCGCCGACGGCGTCGAGTACCTGAAGGCCGGCCAGGCCGCGGGCATGGACGTGGACGCTTTCGCGCCCCGCCTGTCGTTCTTCTGGGCCATCGGCATGAACTTCTTCATGGAGGTCGCGAAGCTCCGGGCGGGTCGGCTGCTGTGGGCCAAGCTCGTGAAGGAGGCGGGCGCGCAGAACCCGAAGTCGCTGTCGCTGCGCACCCACTCGCAGACCTCGGGCTGGTCGCTGACCGCGCAGGACGTCTACAACAACGTCGTCCGCACCTGCCTGGAGGCCATGGCCGCCACGCAGGGGCACACCCAGTCGCTGCACACCAACGCCCTCGACGAGGCGCTCGCGCTGCCCACCGACTTCTCCGCCCGCATCGCCCGCAACACCCAGCTGCTGCTGCAGCAGGAGTCCGGCACCACCCGCGTCGTCGACCCGTGGGGCGGCTCGGCCTACGTCGAGAAGCTCACCTACGACCTGGCCCGCCGCGCCTGGGCGCACATCCAGGAGGTCGCCGAGCACGGCGGAATGGCGCAGGCCATCGACGACGGCATCCCGAAGCTGCGCATCGAGGAGGCGGCGGCCCGCACCCAGGCGCGCATCGACTCCGGCCGCCAGCCGGTCATCGGCGTGAACAAGTACCGCGTCGACGCCGACGAGGCCATCGAGGTCCTCAGGGTCGACAACAAGGACGTGCTCGCGCAGCAGAAGGCCAAGCTCGAGCAGCTGCGCGCCGAGCGCGACGGGCAGGCCGTCGAGCAGGCGCTGGGCCGGCTCACCGACGCCGCCCGCTCGGCCGCCGAGGGTCTCCGGGGCAACGACCTCGACGCCAACCTGCTGAAGCTCGCCGTCGACGCCGCGCGGGCCAAGGCCACGGTCGGGGAGATCTCCGACGCGCTGGAGGCGGTCTACGGCCGGCACGCCGGCCAGGTCCGCACCATCTCCGGGGTCTACCGCGACGAGGTCAATTCTGGAGGGCATGGAATGCCCGGTCCCATGGAGGAGACGCGCCGCCAGGCCGAGGAGTTCGCCGAGGGCGAGGGCCGCCGGCCGCGCATCCTGGTGGCCAAGATGGGCCAGGACGGGCACGACCGCGGGCAGAAGGTCATCGCCACCGCCTTCGCCGACCTGGGCTTCGACGTCGACGTCGGCCCGCTCTTCCAGACGCCGGAGGAGGTCGCCCGGCAGGCGGTGGAGGCCGACGTGCACGTCGTCGGCGTCTCGTCGCTGGCCGCCGGCCACCTGACGCTGGTGCCGGCGCTCAAGGACGCGCTGGCCGAGCTCGGTGCCGAGGACGTGCTCATCGTGGTCGGCGGGGTCATCCCGCCCGACGACGTCCCGACGCTCAAGGAGATGGGTGCGGCGGCGGTCTTCCCGCCCGGCACCGTCATCGCCGAGGCGGCCCAGGAGCTGCTGCGGACGCTGGCGCAGCGTCTGGGTCACTGATGGCGCGGGACGTCGACGTCCCGGCGCTCGTCGAGGGGGTGCTCGCCGGGAACCGCCGGGTGATGGCCCGAGCCATCACGCTGGTCGAGTCGCGGCGGGCCGACCACCGCGAGCGGGCGCAGGAGCTTCTGGTCGAGCTGCTGCCGCACGCCGGGGGAGCGCGCCGGATCGGCATCAGCGGCGTCCCCGGCGTGGGCAAGTCGACCTTCATCGATCAGCTCGGCGTGGACCTGACCGCGGCGGGATCGAAGGTGGCGGTCCTCGCCGTCGACCCGTCGTCGGCCCGGTCGGGCGGCTCGATCCTCGGGGACAAGACCCGCATGGCGCGGCTGGCGGTGGACGAGAACGCCTTCATCCGGCCCTCGCCGACGTCGGGGACCCTCGGCGGGGTCGCCCAGGCCACCCGGGAGTCGATGGTGGTCGTCGAGGCCGCCGGGTACGACGTCGTCCTGGTCGAGACCGTGGGCGTCGGGCAGTCGGAGATCACCGTCGCGGAGATGGTCGACTCGTTCCTGTTCCTGACCATCGCCCGCACCGGCGACCAGCTCCAGGGCATCAAGCGCGGCATCCTCGAGATCGCCGACGTCATCGCCGTCAACAAGGCCGACGGGCCGGCCGCCGCCGACGCGCGCAAGGCCGCCCGGGAGCTCTCCTCGGCGATCCGGATGCTGCGCGGGCGCGGCGAGCCGTGGGACGTGCCGGTGCTGACCTGCGCCGGGCTCACCGGCGAGGGGCTCGACGAGGTGTGGGCCAAGCTGGTCGAGCACCAGGAGCGGGCCAAGGCCTCCGGCGCCTTCGACGAGCGCCGGCGCAGCCAGCAGGTGCGGTGGACCTGGCAGCTCGTCCGCGACTCGCTCGAGCACCAGCTCCGGGCCCACCCGGGTGTGCGCGCGGCCGTGCCGGACCTGGAGAAGGCCGTCCTCGCCGGCGAGCTCACCCCCGCCCTTGCCGCGCAGCAGATCCTGGCGACGTTCCTGGCCGCCCCGCCGTGATCATGAAGTCCGGGATGCGACACGCGGCGGCTGCCCGGGTTTCGCTTCCCGCACTTCATGATCACGCGGGATCCACATCATCGGGCGCACTCCACAGATCCACGACGGCGCTGTCGGCGGTGCTGGCTGGTGCCGACGCTGCCCGCATGGACTTCGCGTTCTACCGGATGGTCAGCGCCCAGCACGGGGTCTTCACGACCGCCCAGGCGCTCGCGCACTTCGGTGACACCGCGGTGAGGGCTCAGGTGCGCGCCGGTCGATGGCGGCGAAGTCGCTGGCGGGGCGTCCTGGTCGACGCCGAACTGCCGGACTCGCCCGCGCTCCATCTGAGGGCGGCCTCCCTGGCCGTCGGTGCGGACCTGGTGGCCTGCCACTCGACCGCGGCCGCCGTGTGGGGATTCGACGTGCTCGCTTCGGAGACGTTGCACTTTCTCGGCCCCCCGGCCCTGGTGAACCGCCGACTGCCGGGCATCCAGGTGCACCCGTCGAACCTGGGGTGCGACGACGCCGTGCTCGTCGACGGCACGTGGTGCACACCGCCGGCCCGGACGGCGTGCGACGTCGTCCGGAACACCGCACCGATCGACGGGCTGGCGACCCTGGACGCGGCCCTCCGGTCGGGAACCTGCACGCGGGGCGAGCTGGCTGCCGCCGCCGAGGCGATGCGCGGGCTCCGGCAGGTCGTGCGGCTGCGTGATTTGGTGCCACACGCGGAGCCGGGCGCTGAGTCACCGATGGAGTCGCGGATGCGCTGGCGCTTCATCGACGCGGGACTTCCGGCACCTTCCGTCCAGGTGCCGCTGAGCGATGCCGGTCGCACCCACTACCTCGACACCGGATGGTGCGAGGACCGCGTCGGCGCCGAGTTCGACGGACTGGAGGCGCATATGACCCGCGAGCAGCTGGCCCGTGACCGCGACCGGCACAACTGGATCACCGAGCACCGCTGGGTTCTCCTGCACGTCACGGCGGTCGACGTCTACCGGCGAGCGGAGGCGATGGTTGCACGTGCGGCGCGGGCCCTCGGACTGCCCCCTTCCGCGGTGATCATGAAGCGCGGGAAGCGACACGCGCCGGCCGCCCGGGGTGTCGCTTCCCGGAGTTCATGATCACGCGAAGGGGGGAGAGGCAGTCAGAACGCCGAGCGGCAGGGGCGGGCGCGCAGCTCGCGCAGGTAGTCGTCGGGTGCGCCGGCGGCCTCGGCGCCGTCGGCGATCGCGCCGAGGTGGCGCGCCGAGGGGAGCCCGCCCTCGAACGCGTCCAGCACGTAGGCGTAGGCGACGACGTCGCCGGACAGCGTGTGCACCCGCAGGTGCACCCGCCGGTAGAGGCCCGAGTCGGCACCCTCCCACGCGTCCAGCGCCCGCTCGTCGGCCTCGGTGAGGTCGTAGAGCGCCGCGAACACCGCGTCGTCGTCGGCGCCGTCCTCGGCCGGGACGAGGGTGGCCAGCGCGCCCTCCCAGCCCAGCTCCTCGCCGCCGAACGTCAGCCGCCAGCCGTGGATCCAGCCGGTCCCGGTGTGCGGCGAGGACGGGCACCGGCGCAGCATCTGGGCTGGGTCCATGTTCGACCCGTAGGCGGCGTAGAGGGCCATGGGAGGCGAGACTAACCAGCGCGGGGGCGTGCCGGGGCAGGGCGGTCGCACCCAACGTCGCCCGCACCGGGGACAATGGGCCCCGACACACGGCTCGGCGACGAAAGATGGACCCATGACCCGCATCGTCATCATCGGTGGTGGACCGGCCGGTTACGAGGCCGCCCTGGTCGCCGCGCAGCTCGGCGCCCAGGTCACCGTCATCGAGCGCGACGGCATCGGTGGGGCCAGCGTGCTCACCGACTGCGTCCCCTCCAAGGCGCTCATCGCCGCGGCCGGCGCGATGACCTCGGTGCGCGACTCCGCCGTCCTCGGCGTGCACGGGGCCGAGTTCGGCACGGCGACCCTCGACCTCACCGCCGCCAACCAGCGGGTCAAGAACCTGTCGCTGGCGCAGTCCGCCGACATCCACGCCCGCCTCGAGGGCGAGGGCGTGCGCATCGTCCGCGGCCAGGCCCGTCTCGCCGACGACGTCCCCGGGCTCGCCACGCACGAGGTCGAGATCCTGGACGAGACCGGCGCGGTCGTCGACGAGATCGAGGGCGACGTCGTCCTCATCGCCACCGGCGCCGATCCGCGCGTGCTCCCGGGCGCCGAGCCCGACCACGAGCGGATCCTCGACTGGCGCGACGTCTACGACCTCGACCAGATGCCCGAGCACCTCGTGGTCGTCGGCTCCGGCGTCACCGGCGCCGAGTTCGCCTCCGGCTACCTCGAGGCCGGCGTGCCGGTCACCCTCGTCTCCTCCCGCGACCGGGTGCTCCCGGGCGAGGACTCCGACGCCGCGGAGGTGCTGGAAGAGGTCTTCCAGTCGCGCGGCGGCCGCCTGGAGCGCGGCCGGGCCGCCGGCGTGCGGCGCACCGAGAAGGGTGTCGTCGTCGAGCTGACCGGCGGGCGCACCGTCGAGGGCTCGCACGCCCTGATGACCGTCGGCACCGTGCCGAACACCGCCGGCCTGAACCTCGAGTCCCACGGCATCCAGGTCACCGAGTCCGGGCACGTCGTGGTCGACCGCGTCTCCCGCACCTCCGTGCCGGGCATCTACGCGGCCGGCGACGTCACCGGCGTCTTCCAGCTGGCCTCCGTCGCCGCGATGCAGGGCCGGATCGCCATGTGGCACGCCCTCGGCGAGGCCGTAGCTCCGATCAAGCTCAAGACGGTGGCCGCGAACGTCTTCACCCACCCGGAGATCGCCACCGTCGGCGTGCAGGAGAAGTCGCTGGCCGACGACGCCGACGTGGAGGTGGTGCGGCTGCCGCTGGCCACCAACGCCCGCGCCAAGATGAGCGACCTGCGCGCCGGGTTCGTGAAGCTGTTCGCCCGCCGCTCGACCGGTGTCATCGTCGGCGGTGTCGTCGTCTCGCCGGGGGCGTCGGAGCTGGTGCTGCCGATCGCGCTCGCCGTCACCAAGGGGCTCACGGTCGCCGACCTGGCGCAGACGTTCGCGATCTACCCGTCGCTGTCGGGCTCGATCACCGAGGCCGGCCGACGGCTGATGGGCGCCGACGACCTCGCCTGAACGAGGACCCCTGCGGAGGGGCCGGCAGGGGGCGGCTGAGGTCGCAGCGACGGGTGTGACCCGAGTGCAGCAGGTTCGGCTCAACATCGCCGATCCGGTGCCGACCGGGCGCGCGACCGCCGATGGACAGGTCGATGTCTGCTGACCACGACCTCCGTCGTCCCCGCGGCTGCCATGCCCTGCTGCGTTCGCTCGTCGTCCCCGCGACGCTGACCGCCGCGGTTCTCGGCGCCGTCGCCGTCCCGGGCACCGCGGCCGCCGAGGCCACGACCACGGTCGCCGGCGAGCTCGTCCACGCCGTGGCCGAGGGCGAACCCGGCGCGCACCCGCACGACGGCGACTCCGACGGCCGGATCAGCTGGGTCGCGACCGCCGACGGCACCGTGCCCGTGGAGGGCCAGCAGATCGCCGCTGTCCCGACCGGCTCCACCGTCCAGCTCACCGTCGGCACCGCCCAGGACGACGGCCACGGCACCGAGCCGGCCCTGCCGGTCCTCCGCAGTGACGTGACGCAGCAGGAGCAGCCGCCGGCACCGCCCGTCGCCGCCGCCCGCTCCGGGCTGACCAACCAGGTCACGGTGGTGCAGGTCGCGCCCGCCGGGACCTCGCCCGACAGCACGCGCCTCTCGGACGTCGTCGCCACCGTGGACGGCCCGGTCGCCGGCTTCTGGTCGCAGCAGACCGGCGGCACCCTGTCCCTGGGCGTCACCGCCGCGCACGACTGGGTGCGCACCACCGCCGGCTGTGCGAATCCCGAGGCGCTGTGGGACGAGGTCGCGGCGGAGGTCGGCTTCCAGGCCGGGCCCGGCCAGCACCTCCTCCTGCGGCTCAGCAGCGAGACCGCCCGCCAGGCCGGCTGCTCGTACGCCCTCGCGCAGGTCGGCGCCGGCATCATGTCCGGCGGCCGGCTGTACGTGCGGGAGAACCTCACCTCGGTCATCGCGCACGAGCTGGGCCACAACTTCGGCCTCGGGCACTCCTCCGCCGAGCAGTGCGACGGCGCGGTCGAGGGCGGCTCCTGCCGCACCAGCGGCTACCGCGACTACTACGACGTCATGGGCGCCTCGTGGTCGCAGCTGGGCTCGCTGAACGCCCCGCAGGCCGCGACCCTCGGCGTGCTCGCCCCCGACGCGCAGCGCACCGTACGCACCGGTGAGGCGGCTGCCACCGTGACCCTCGGTCCGCTGGGCGGCACCGGGCTCCGGGCGCTGCGCCTGGCCGGCGCCGACGGCACCGACTACTGGCTGTCCTACCGCGGGGCCACGGGGCAGGACGCCTGGCTGGGCGGCCGCGACAACGTCTACCGGCTCGACGCCGGCGTGCTGCTGCACCGCACGGGCACCTTCCCCGACACCTCGCTGCTGCTGGACGGCACGCCCGCCGCGGCCTCGGGCTGGGACGCCGACCTGCAGTCCGCCGTGCCGGTGGGCTCTCCCGTCGCGCTGGCCGGCGGGGACTTCACCGTGTCCGTGCAGTCGGTGACCGGCCAGGGCGCCGTCGTCCAGGTCGTCCCCGCGGCCGGGGCCGGCAGCGTTCCCGCCCCGGCCCGCCCGGCCGCGCCGGTCCCGGGCGTGGTCGTGGCCGGCACCCCCGGCTCGGTAGCCGTCCCCGAGACGGCCGGAGTGCCCCAGCAGCCCGCGCTCGGGCCGCCGTTCCTGGCCGCTTCGCCGCCCGCCCGGGACGCGGTGTCCCTCGAGCCCGTCGCCAACAACTCCGGCTCCTTCGGCGGCCTCGTCGTGCCGGCGGCGCTCACGGTCCTGGCCGGCGCCGTCCTGTTCCTGGTGCAGCGTCTCCGGCGCCGTCCGGTCCGCCTCCGCTGATCGCATGCACCTCGGCGGAAAAGCGCCGGTGTGGTTGCTTCCGGTGCCGGGCCCGCCGATGGGTTGGGTGGTCCCCTCTCGTCTGGAGTCGTTCGTGTCCCGCACCCGGCGCTGGTCCCTGCGCACGCTCGTCCTCGCCACCACGGCCGCCGTGGTGGTCCCGGTGCTGTTCGTCCCGGCCCCGGTGCGCGCCGAGGAGCGCGCCCCGGCCGCGAGCACCGCGCCCGGCGACACCGTCGTCGGCGAGCTCGTGCAGGCCTGGCCCGAGCACGAGGACCCCGCCGACGCGGTGGAGCACGGCGACGAGGGCCCGCTGAGCTGGGTGCGGGCGGAGGACGGCGAGACCGTCCGCGTGCCGACCGAGGACGTCTCCGACATCGAGGTGGGGTCCACCGTCGAGGTCACGGTCGGCGACGAGGTCGACGACGAGCCGGCCGCGGCACCGGGTCTGGAGTCCGCCGTCGAGGTGCTGGACGCCGCGGTCCTGGCGCCGCCACCCGTCGCGGCGGCCGCGCCTCCGGGCACGACGAACCAGATCACCGTGGCGATGGTGAACCCCAGTGGCGGCGTGCGGGACGGTGCCCGGCTCGCCGACGTCGTCGCCATGGTCGACGGCCCGGTCCGCACCTTCTGGTCCGAGCAGACCGGGAACGCCGTCCAGATCGGTGTCGCCGCCTCGCACGACTGGATCGACACCACGGCGGCCTGCTCGACGCCCTACGCCCTGTGGGATGAGGTGGCCGGCCGGATCGGCTGGACCCCCGGCCCGGGGAAGCACCTGATGCTCTACGTCTCCAGCACCCCGGGGAACCTCTCGGGCTGCTCCTACGGGCTCGCCCAGGTGGGCCAAGGTGGCACCGCGGGCGGTTACTCCTACGTGCGCGGGATCCGGCTGTCGGTCATGGCCCACGAGCTCGGCCACAACCTGGGCCTCGGGCACTCCTCGGAGTACCAGTGCGACGACCAGGGCTCCTGCCGCACCCGGCCGTACTACGACTGGTACGACGTCATGGGCGTCTCCTGGGAGCAGGTGGGCGCGCTGAACACCCCGCAGCTCCAGCTGCTGGGCCCCTCGCCCGCGTGGCAGGAGGGCCGTGACTGGGCGCGGCTGGCCACCACCAGCCCAGCACAGGACGTGACCCTCGCACCGGTCTCCTCGACCGGACAGCTCCGTGGCCTCCAGCTCGACGCCGGCTCGGGGGAGACCTACTGGTTGGAGTACCGGGCACCGCTGAACCGGGACGCCTGGCTGGGAACGACCGCCAACCGGGTGGGACTGGAGTCCGGCCTGGTGCTGCGGCGAGCCGGGACCGGGTCGGACACCTCACTGCTCCACGACCCGACGCCGTCCTCCCGCGCCGTCTGGGACGACGACCTGCAGACCGCTCTGCGGGTGGGCGTCCCGGTCCCGGTGGCCGGCGGGATGTTCGTGCTGACCCTGCGCAGTGCCGACGGCGCGAACGGCGCCACCGTGAGCGTCGCCGTCTCGGACCGCCCGCTCTCCTCCGGGGGCGCCATCGCGGCGCGGCACCAGGCATCCGGTGGGAACACCGGGCCGCTGGGTCCGCCGGTGTCGCCGGAGGCCTGCGGTCTCCGCGACGGCGGCTGCCGGCAGCACTTCGCGTCCGGTTCCATCTACTGGACGCCCGCCACAGGAGCCCATGTGGTCCGGGGGGTGATCCGGGACATGTGGCGGAGCCTGGGCACGGAGAACGGGCCGATGGGCTATCCCACCGGATCGGAGACCGCAGTGCCCGGTGGGCTGAAGGCCGCCTTCGCCGGGGGTGGCATCTACTGGTCGGCGTCGACCGGTGCCAAGGGCGTTCGCGGTGCGCTGCGGGCGAAGTACGAGGCGGCCGGAGGGCCGGCGGCGCTCGGTTTCCCGGTGGCGCACGACGGGGCGACCGCCGACGGCACGGGTGCGCTGGTGCGGCTGCAGGGCGGATGGATCACCTGGTCGCCGGCGACGGGTGCGCACGTGGTGCGCGGGGCGATCCTGGACATGTGGCGTCAGCTGGGCGCGCAGGCGGGGCCGATGGGTTATCCGACCGGTGACGACATGGCGGTGCCGGGGGGTTACAAGACCGACTTCGCCGGGGGTGGCATCTACTGGTCGGCCTCGACCGGTGCCAAGGGCGTTCGCGGTGCGCTGCGGGCGAAGTACGAGGCGGCCGGAGGGCCGGCGGCGCTCGGTTTCCCGGTGGCGCACGACGGGGCGACCGCCGACGGCACGGGTGCGCTGGTGCGGCTGCAGGGCGGATGGATCACCTGGTCGCCGGCGACGGGTGCGCACGTGGTGCGCGGGGCGATCCTGGACATGTGGCGTCAGCTGGGCGCGCAGGCGGGGCCGATGGGTTATCCGACCGGTGACGACATGGCGGTGCCGGGGGGTTACAAGACCGACTTCGCCGGGGGTGGCATCTACTGGTCGGCCTCGACCGGTGCCAAGGGCGTTCGCGGTGCGCTGCGGGCGAAGTACGAGGCGGCCGGGGGACCGGCGGCGCTGGGCTTCCCGGTCCGGCACGACGGCGCCACCAACACCGGCGGCGGTGCCTTCGTGGACCTGACCGGCGGGTCCATCTACTGGTCACCGGGCAGCGCCGCGACCGTGGTCCGCGGAGCCGTCCTCACGGCGTGGCGCCGGCTGGGCGCGCAGGGTGGGGAACTCGGCTTCCCCACGGTCGAGGCCACCCCGCTGGCCGACGGCAGCGGCACCGAGACCCGGTTCCAGCGGGGGTCGCTGGTCGAGCGGTCCGACGGCGCTGTCGAGCGCCGCTAGGACGTGGTCTGCGTCCGGGCCCGAGGACCCGGACGCAGACCGCGCTCACTCCGCGTCGGCGATGGTGCAGATGACCGCACCGCTGGTGACGGCTGCACCGACCTCGGCCGACAGGCCCGAGATCGTGCCCCCCTTGTGCGCGGTGATGGGCTGCTCCATCTTCATGGCCTCGAGGACCACGACGAGGTCGCCCGCCGCCACGGTGGCGCCGTCCTCGACCGCGACCTTGACGATCGTGCCCTGCATCGGCGAGGTGAGGGAGTCGCCGGAGGCCGCCGAGCTGCCACCACCGCTGCCGCGCTTGCGCGGCTTCGCGGCCGCGCCCGCCGCAGCGCCGCCGCCTCCGCCCGCGGCCAGCCCGGCCGGCAGTGAGACCTCGAGCCGGCGACCGCCGACCTCGACCACGACGGTCTGCCGGGGGGCGTCCTCGTCCCGGTCGGACGGGGCGGCGTCGTAGGGCTGGACCTGGTTGTCCCACTCGGTCTCGATCCAGCGGGTGTGGACCGTGAACGGCTCGCTGGTGAATGCCTCGTCGCGGACGACGGCGCGGTGGAACGGGATGACCGTGGGCATGCCCTCGACGACCAGCTCGTCCAGCGCCCGGCGGGCCCGCTGCAGGGCCTCCTCGCGGGTGGCTCCGGTGACGATCAGCTTCGCCAGCATCGAGTCGAACGCGCCGGCCACCTCGCCGCCGGTCTCCACGCCGGAGTCCCAGCGCACGCCGGGGCCCTGCGGGATCTCCAGCCGCTCGACCGGCCCCGGGGCCGGCATGAAGTTGCGGCCGGCGTCCTCGGCGTTGATGCGGAACTCGATGCTGTGCCCGCGCGGGGTCGGGTCCTCGGTGATCTCCAGGGGGAGACCCTCGGCGATGCGGAACTGCTGGCGGACCAGGTCCAGGCCGCTGGTCTCCTCGGAGACCGGGTGCTCGACCTGCAGCCGGGTGTTGACCTCGAGGAAGGAGATCGACCCGTCGGCACCGACGAGGTACTCGACGGTGCCGGCGCCGTAGTAGCCGGCCTCGGCGCAGATCGCCTTGGCCGACGAGTGGATCCGCTCGCGCTGCTCGTCGGTGAGGAACGGCGCGGGGGCCTCCTCGACCAGTTTCTGGTTCCGGCGCTGCAGGGAGCAGTCGCGGGTGCCGACGACGACGACGTTGCCGTGCTGGTCGGCGATGACCTGTGCCTCGACGTGCCGGGGCTTGTCCAGGAAGCGCTCGACGAAGCACTCGCCGCGGCCGAAGGCGGAGACGGCCTCGCGGACGGCGGAGTCGAACAGCTCGGGGATCTCCTCCATGGTGCGGGCCACCTTGAGCCCGCGGCCGCCACCGCCGAACGCCGCCTTGATGGCGACCGGGAGGCCGTGCTCCTCGGCGAAGGCCACGACCTCGTCGGCGCCGCCGACGGGGTCCTTGGTGCCGGGGACCAGCGGGGCGCCGGCCTTGGTGGCGATGTGCCGCGCCTTCACCTTGTCGCCGAGCGAGATGATCGCGTCGGGCGAGGGGCCGATCCAGGTGAGCCCGGCATCGAGAACGGCCTGGGCGAAGTCGGCGTTCTCCGAGAGGAAGCCGTAGCCGGGGTGGATCGCGTCGGCGCCGGACTGCTCGGCGGCGTCGATGATCTTGTCGATGACCAGGTAGGAGTCACCCGGGGTGGTGCCGCCGAGCGCGAAGGCCTCGTCGGCGACGCGCACGTGCAGTGCGTCGCGGTCGGGCTCGGCGTAGACCGCGACGCTGGTGAGACCCGCGTCCTTGCACGCGCGGGCCACGCGGACCGCGATCTCGCCACGGTTGGCGATGAGGACCTTCTGCACCGGTGCTCTCCCTCTTCTGGTGGGCCGGTCGAACTGTGGACGGTGCCCGCGCCGGGCGGGGTGGAACGGGGGCGTCGCGGTGGTCAGCGGCGCCAGAGGTCGGTGATGGTCAGCCCGCGCTTGCCCAATTGCGTGCGCAGCACGGTGAGGGACAGGCCGACGACGGCCGCCGGGTCGCCCTCGACGCGGCGGACGAACGGTGCGCCCAGCCCGTCGAGGGTGAAGGCCCCGGCCACGGCCAGCGGCTCGCCGGTGGCGAGGTAGGCCTCCACCTCCGGCGGCGTGGGGTCGGCGAAGTAGACGACGGTGGAGGCCACCGCGATGTCGCGGCTGACCACTGCGCCGTCGCGCACGTCGAACAGCGCCTGACCGGTGTGCAGCACACCCGACCGGCCGGCCATCCGGCGCCAGCGGTCACGGGCCTCGGCGGCGTCGGCCGGCTTGCCCTGTGGCTTGCCGCCGAACTCCAGCAGCGAGTCCGCGCCGATCACCAGCGCGTCGGTCTCCCGCTTGGCGACGTCGGCGGCCTTGGCCGCGGCCAGCAGGGCGACCTGCTCGGCGACGCGGGGAGCGGTGTAGCCGGACTCGTCGACGCCGCTGACGACGACCTCGGGAGAGAGCCCGGCCTGGCGCAGCAGCGTCAGGCGGGCGGGGGATGCCGAGGCCAGCACCAGCCGGCGGTCCTCGGTCACGCGAACCTCCCGGCGGCACGCCAGCCGCCGGGACCGGCCTGCTGGGGGCGGCGATGCGTGTCGCCGTAGGACGCCCACGCACCGATCGGGGTGGGCCGCCGGCGGGTGCGGCGCTGGGAGAGCGCCGCCACCACCACGGTGAGCGCGGCCAGCTCCTCGGCCGTCGGGTCGCCCTTGACGACCCGCAGCAGGGGACGGGGCTCCGTCGTCGTCTCGGTCATCAGAGGGGGATGTTCCCGTGCTTCTTCGGCGGTAGGGTCTGGCGCTTGTTGGCCAGTACGCGCAGCGCCTTGGTCACCTGCACTCGGGTGTGCGACGGGGGGATCACCGCGTCCACGTATCCCCGGTCGGCCGCGATGTAGGGGTTGGCGAGGGTGTCCTCGTACTCCGCGATGAGCTCCGCGCGACGGGACTCGGGGTCCTCGGCGGCGGCGAGCTCCTTGCGGTAGAGGATCCCGACCGCGCCCTGGGCGCCGACGACGGCGATCTGCGCGGTCGGCCACGCCAGGTTGACGTCGGCCCCGAGGTGCTTGGAGCCCATGACGTCGTAGGCGCCCCCGTAGGCCTTGCGGGTGATCACCGTGATCAGCGGGACGGTGGCCTCGGCGTAGGCGTAGATCAGTTTCGCGCCGCGGCGGATGATGCCGTCCCACTCCTGCGACGTGCCCGGCAGGAAGCCCGGGACGTCGACGAAGGTGAGCACCGGGATGTTGAAGGCGTCGCAGGTGCGCACGAACCGTGAGGCCTTCTCGCTGGCGTCGATGTCCAGCGTGCCAGCGAACTGGGTGGGCTGGTTGGCCACGACCCCGACCGGGCGGCCCTCGACCCGGCCGAAGCCGATGAGGATGTTCGGCGCGAAGAGCGGCTGCACCTCGAGGAACTCCCCGTCGTCGAGGACGTGCTCGATGACGGTGTGCATGTCGTAGGGCGTGTTCGCCGAGTCCGGGATGAAGGTGTCCAGCTCGAGGTCGAAGTCGGTCAGCGCGGCGGGCAGCACCACGTCGACCGGTGCCATCTCGACGGCCGGCAGCGGGTCGAGGTTGTTGCTCGGCAGGTAGGACAGCAGCGCCTTGACGTAGTCCAGGGCGTCGGCCTCGTCCTCGGCGAGGTAGTGCGCCACGCCGGACTTGGTGTTGTGCGTCCGGGCGCCGCCGAGCTCCTCGAGGGAGACGTCCTCGCCGGTCACGGTCTTCACGACGTCGGGGCCGGTGATGAACATCTGGCTGGTCTTGTCGACCATGACGATGAAGTCGGTCAGCGCGGGGGAGTAGACGTGCCCACCGGCGGCCGGGCCCATGACCAGCGAGATCTGCGGGATGACGCCGGAGGCGTGCACGTTGCGCTGGAAGATCTCGCCGTACAGGCCGAGGGAGACCACGCCCTCCTGGATGCGGGCGCCACCGCCCTCGTTGATGCCGATGACCGGGCAGCCGTTCGTGATGGCGAAGTCCTGGACCTTGACGATCTTCTCGCCGTAGACCTCACCGAGGCTGCCGCCGAAGACGGTCACGTCCTGGCTGAAGATGGCCACCGGCCGGCCGTCGACCGTGCCGTAGCCGGTGACGACGCCGTCGCCGAACGGGCGCTTGTCGGCCATCCCGAAGTTCGTGGACCGGTGCCGGGCGAACTCGTCGAACTCGGTGAACGACCCGGGGTCCAGCAGCGCCTCGATCCGCTCGCGGGCGGTCATCTTCCCCGCGGCGTGCTGCTTCTCCACCGCGCGCTCGGACCCCGCGTGCTGGGCCTCCTGGACGCGTCGCTCGAAGTCGGCGAGCTTCCCGGCGGTCGTGTGGATGTCGACGTCGTCGGGGATGTGCTCCCCGGCGCTCTCCAGTTCGGCGGCACTCACGCTTGCTCGATCTCCTCGCTGGCGCTGGTCGGCCGCCGGGGCGGCGCTCCTGTGCTCGGGCATGACCTGGCGAGCCGGGCCACGGGATCCGTAGCGTAGGCGAGCGCCCGATCGGCTTCCTGCCGGCGTCCCGGCGTCCGCCGTTCGGGTGGTGACGGCGGTCACCGGCGTCGGCTGTCGCCCTGCCCGGAAGGCGTGCACTATGACAGGGAGCCCTCGCCCGACGGGCTCCGGGCCACCCGCCCCGAGCCCCGGGCC
>NZ_POQU01000058.1 GCF_002938425.1 Blastococcus atacamensis
TTGTCTTTTTTTTTATTTATTATCGTGCCACCCGATACTTAACTCTTCCTCGTCGTCGGTAGAGGTAGATGTGTATAAGGAACAGGCTGTAGAGTGGGCGTGCCTCCCCCCGCTACATCGAGGCGCGCGAACCACCCAGCGGCCCCGCCCCGGGCCGCTGAACCAAAGAGGAGCCCGCTCCCACCTGACGCCCCCTGGGCGCCCAGGTCCCGGATCGCGAGAACCGGCCACCGGTCGGCGCTCGCGTGCGCACGCACCCTGACGGGTCGTGTGCCACCGGCGAGTGGGCCCCGTGAGCAGACGCTCACGGGGCCTTACGTCTGTCGGCGCCCGGGTGGGCCAGCGACTCCTCCCATGCAGCTGCAGAGGAGAGGCCATCACCGAGCCCCGCATCAACGACCGCATCCGTGTCCCCGAGGTCCGTCTCGTCGGACCCGAGGGCGAGCAGGTCGGCATCGTGTCGATCGGCGAAGCGCTGCGGCTGGCCCAGGACTCCGAGCTCGACCTCGTCGAGGTCGCTCCCATGGCCCGGCCGCCCGTCGCCAAGCTCATGGACTACGGGAAGTTCAAGTACGAGGCCGCCCAGAAGGCGCGTGAGTCGCGGCGGAACCAGGCGCTCACCGTCATCAAGGAGATGCGGCTGCGCCTCAAGATCGACCCGCACGACTACGAGACCAAGAAGGGCCACGTCGAGCGCTTCCTCAAGGGCGGCGACAAGGTCAAGATCACCGTGATGTTCCGCGGTCGCGAGCAGTCGCGCCCGGAGATGGGCTACCGCCTGCTGCAGCGGCTGGCCGGCGACGTGTCCGAGCTGGGCGTCGTCGAGTCCAACCCGAAGCAGGACGGCCGGAACATGGTCATGGTGATCGCCCCGCACAAGAACGCGCAGGCGCTGCAGCAGCAGGCGCAGGCCGCCGCGCAGTCCGCCAAGGCTCGTGCGGACAAGGACGAGCAGCCCGAGGAGCAGGCGCCCACCGCCTGAGAAGTACCCCTCCTGCAGGGCCCACGACTTACGACAGACGAACAGGACGAGGGACATGCCGAAGCAGAAGACCCACAAGGGCACGGCCAAGCGCGTGCGCGTGACGGGCTCCGGGAAGCTCGTCCGCGAGCACACGAACAACCAGCACAAGTTCGAGGTCAAGTCCTCGGGCCGCAAGCGCCGCGTGAGCGGGATCGGCGTGCTGTCCAAGGCCGACGCGCCGCGGATGAAGAAGCTGCTCGGTCTCTGACCGCCCTTTACTGACGAGAAGACAGGAGCTCTCACGTGGCACGCGTGAAGCGGGCGGTCAACGCCCAGAAGAAGCGTCGTAGCGTTCTCGAGCAGGCCAGCGGTTACCGCGGCCAGCGCTCGCGGCTCTACCGCAAGGCCAAGGAGCAGATCCTCCACTCCGCGACCTACAACTACCGCGACCGCAAGGTGCGCAAGGGTGACTTCCGCAAGCTGTGGATCACCCGCATCAACGCCGCGGCCCGGCTGAACGACATGACCTACAACCGGTTCATGCAGGGCCTCAAGCTGGCCGGCATCGAGCTGGACCGTCGTGTCCTGGCCGAGCTGGCCGTCAACGAGCCGGCTGCCTTCGCCACGCTCGTCGAGTCCGCCCGGGCCGCGCTCGCCGCGAACCCCCAGGCCACCGGCGCCCAGGCGGCCTGAAGAAGGAGAAGGACCCTCCTGTCCCCACCGCTCGCGCGCTCGCGGTGGGCCCCTGCAGGAGGGTCGCCGACGCCGTCGGCGTCCGGTCCTCGCGGACCGGCGCCGGCGGCGTCGCCGTCTGTACGGGCCGAGATCTGCACACCCGCCCCCGTCGGCCGCCCGATGGAGGCGGATGTGCAGATCTCGCCGAGGAAGGGAGAACCGTGACCGAGCTGCTGACCGAGCGATCCGGCCGGGTCGTCGCTGCCCGCAAGCTCACCCGTCGCGCCGGGCGGGACGCCGCCGGACTCTTCCTCGCCGAAGGGCGCCAGGCGGTGGTGGAGGCGCTCGCCGACCCCGCGGGCGTGCGCGAGGTGCTCGCCACCGAGGCTGCGGCCATGGCCCACCACGACCTGCTGGCCGCGACGACGGTGCCGGTCCGGCTGGTGACGGAGAAGGCCGCTGCCGCGCTGTCGGAGACGGTGACCCCCCAGGGGCTGGTCGCCGTCTGCGAGTTGCGCGACGTCCCGGCCCAGACCCTGGCCTCCGCGCCGCCGCGGCTGTCCGTGGCCCTGGCCGAGCTCGCCGACCCGGGCAATGCCGGCACCGTGCTGCGCACCGCCGACGCCTGCGGTGCCGGTGCCGTCGTCTTCGGCGCCGGCTCGGCCGACCCGTACGGCGGCAAGGCCGTCCGCTCGAGTGCCGGGAGCCTGTTCCACGTCGACGTCGTCCGCGGCGCACCCCTGGAGACGCTGCTGCCCTCGCTGCGGACCGCCGGTGTCACCGTGCTCGCCGCCGACGGTGGGGGAGAGGCCTCCCTCGACCAGCTGGGCCCGCAGCTGGCCGGACCGGTTCTCTGGCTGTTCGGCAACGAGGCCCGAGGGGTGCCGGTCGAGCTGGCCGCCCTGGCCGACGCGCGGGTGCGCATCCCGATGCGTGGCCGGGCCGAGAGCCTCAACCTGGCAGCCGCCGCCGCGATCTGCCTCTACACGACCCAGCTCGCCCAGCGGTAGCCGCCGAGGCTCAGAGCAGGCCGGCGCGCCGCCAGAGCCGCTCCGACGAGCCGCCGATCAGGCCCACCCCGCGCAGGAACGAGACCAGCCCGGCCGAGGAGTCCTTGAGCTTGGCGTTGTAGTGCTCGTTGCTGCGTGCCGCGGCGCGGGCGACCTTCGGATCCAGCCCCACCGCCGCGTAGACCTGCGGCTGCACCAGGTTCTCCGCCACGATCGCCGCGCACGCAGCCACCATCGCGCGGTGCCTGCGCAGCTGCAGGAACGACAGCTCCGGCGTGCGGCGAGCGACCTCCTCGCGGGCGAAGCGCATGTGCCGCGCCTCCTCGACGACATGGATCTGGCTGGTCGCGCGGGTGAGCGGCTGGACGCGCTCGTCCTTCATGAGATCGCGCTGGAAGATGTCGAGGATCTCCTCGGCGACCAGGATCGCGGCGTACGCGGCCGGGCCGTCCGCCCGCGCGACGTAGCCCTTGCCGAGTCTGAGCAGACTGGGCGGCGGTCCGTAGGACGGCGCCCCGAAGGTCTGCGCGGTGCGCGCGAACATCACGGAGTGCCGGCACTCGTCGGCGATCTCGGTGAGCGCCCACTGCACGTGCGGCTGCGCGGGGTCCTCGCCGTAGATGTCGCGCAGGACGAGCTGCATCAGCAGGTGCTCGAACCAGATGCCGATGCCCGAGATGGAGCAGTACTCGTGGATGGTCAGCGTGACCCGCTGGGAGTGGTCCAGTGCGTCCCACAGCGGCGTGCCGTACAGCGTGGACCACTCGGGTGACAGACCGTAGAGGTCGTCCGGGATGGGCGCCGTCCAGTCGATGTCCACGACCGGGTCGTAGGACTTCCTGGCGGCCGAGCCGAGCAGCCGCGACGACAGCGCCTGCCGGTCCACGGGGGCCTTGGTCGCCGCGCGGCTCGGACCGGACGGAAGGATGGTGGTCATCGGCGGTCTCCCCAGCTCGTCGATCAAGGCTGTGAGGAAGGTAGCTGTTACCGTGGAACACATGCAACGGGTCGCCGAGTCCCCGGGCGTGGCGGGCTCGCCGTCGGTGCCCGACGGGCGGCGCTCGCGCTGGACCGAGCACCGTCGGGCTCGCCGGGAGGAGCTGGTCGCCGCCGCCGTCGCCGCGGTTCGTCTGGTCGGCCCAGACTTCTCCGTGGACGACGTGGCGCGCAGCGCCGGCGTGTCCAAGACGGTCATCTACCGGTACTTCAGCGACAAGGACGAGCTGATCGACGCCGTCCTGGAGCGCGTCTCGCAGGCCATCCTGCTGCCTCGGCTGCTGGGCGAGCTGACGCTGGACCGGGGAGACGACCGGGACCGGTTGCGGTCGGTGATCGCCGCCTTCGTCTCGCTCATCGAGGACGAGCCGGCCCTCTACCGCTTCGCCTACGCCCAGACCGGTCGGGCCGGTCGGGCCGATCTGGTCGCGGCCACGGAGCACGCTGTCGCCACCGCACTGGGCGGGCTCCTCGCCGCGCGGCTCACCGAGGCCGGGCGGCCCGCCGACGGAGCCATGACGTGGGCCTACGGCGTCGTGGGCATGGTGCAGCTGGCCGCGCACTGGTGGTCGGTGGCGCGCACCGTGCCGGCAGCCGACCTGGTCGAGCAGCTGACGGACCTGGCCGACGGCGGCCTGGGCACGCTGCTCCCGCCCCGCGGCTGACTGAGAGGGGATCGATGAGCGAGCACGAGGAGCCCGAGGGCTACGAGGGCGAGGTCACCGTCGTCGTGGACGGGATGACCAGCACCGTCCGGGCCGCGCTCGGCGCCCGGTTCGACCCGCTGGTGGGGTCCGTGGTCTGGTCCGGTCGGGTGGCCGCGCAGGTGCCACCGCGGGCCCGCCTGGAGATCACCACCCCGCACGGCGTCTCGGCCGCCGAGGCGACCGAGACCGACCCGTGGGGGAACACCCGCGTCCACGGGATCGGACGACCGCCGTTCCCCGTCGAGCTGCTGGAGGACGCCGGGCGCTGAACGTCAGCGGGCCGGCGTGCGCCCGGCCGCGCGGTCGGCGACGGCGAGCAGCCCCGCGACGTCGTCGGCGTCGGCCGGGAAGCTGGCCGCGCCCATGGCGACGCCGAGGACGATCGGCATGCCCTCGACCACGACCGGTCCCGACACCGCCGCACTCAGCTCGTCGAGCAGCCGCTCGACCTCCTCGCCGGCCCTGCCCGGGGCGAGCCCGGGCAGCATCACGGCGAAGGAGTCGCGGGTCCAACGGGCAACCAGGTCGCCGCGGCGCAGCCGGCCGCACAGCCGCTCGGCGGTACGGCGCAGAAGCGCCTCGGCCGCGGCCGGCCCGTACTCGCACTCGAGCTGGGCGTGACCCTGCACGGCCAGGACGAGCAGCCCGACCGCGTCCCCGGTCGCCCGGGCGTTCCACAACGCGGTCTCGACCTGCTGCTGCAGATGAGCGCGCGTCGGCAGGCCGGTGAGCGGATCGGTGACCGCCAGCTCCTCGATCTGGGCGAGATAGCTGAGCCCGCGGTCGCGCTCCCGCTGCAGCGCGCGCTCGGCTTCCACCCGTTGGGTGACGTCGACCTGCACGCCGATGTACTGGACGACGGTGCCGGACTCGTCGGTGACCGGGGCCAGGTGCAGCTCGTTGAACCACGGCGTCCGCTCGGTGCCGCGCACGTTGAGCAGGATCTCCCGGCACTCCTCGCCGGCGGCGATCGCGTCACGGATGCGGGCGACCGCGGCGATGTCGGTGTCGGGTCCCTGCAGGAACCTGCAGTTTCGGCCGAGCAGCTCCTCGCGGGGCAGTCCCGCGAGCCGCTCGAAGGCGGTGTTGACGTAGACCATCGGCTGGTCGGGCAGCCGCACGTCGACCAGGCAGACGCCGCTGGGCGTGGCGTCCAGCGCCCGGCGGACGAGCAGGTTGTCCCCGAGCAGCTCGGCGACGGCGGTGTCCACGGTGGGTGCGGCAGCCTCTTGGCGGGTCACCGCGGCTGTCACTGCCCGCGCCACGCCCGGTGCGACCCGGTCCATCAGGCTGCGCGCGGCGCGGACGGCGACGTCGCGGTCGTAGGTGAGGGAGTACTCGAACTGTCGCTCGAGGTCCGAGCCGACCGTGCCGAGGTCGCGGGCCAGCAGCGCCACGCTGAAGTGCGGAGCCAGGACGACGACGTCCCACTCGCCGCGGACGGGGTCCGTGGGAGCGAGATCGGCGCCGCGCAGACCGGGGAGCGGCTCGACCGGCAGCCCCTCGCCGAGGGCGCACACGAAGCCGGTGCGCTCGACCAGGTCGCGGTAGCGCTGGGTGGTCGAGGGTGTGAAGTGCCGGGCCTCCTGGAACGTGGCCGCGACGACGCAGGTCTCGCCCAGCCGCATGGCCTCGCGCTCGAGCTGCTTGCTCAGCTCGATCAGCAGGCTCTTGGGCGCGCGGCGCAGCGCGGTGCCCTCGGGCATGCAGGAGAAGGGCGACGGTGCCGGCCCGGCCGCGTCGTCGTCGACCGGGCCGGGCAGTGCGCCGGCCGGCCGGTCGGTGGCGGGGGCGTCGGAGGGGCGGCCGAAGAGCCAGCCCTGCCCGAGCGTGGCACCCAGGGCGTGGGCCATCGCCAGGTGGCGGTCGTCCTCGATGCCCTCGGCGAGCACCACGGCGCCCGTGGTCTGGGCGTAGGCGTTCACCGCGTTCATGATTTGGGCGATGGCCGGCCCGGGGCGCTCCTGGACCAGGCGCAGGTCGAGCTTCACCACGTCCGGGCGCAGTAGGGGCATGAAGGCCAGCGACATGGGATCGGCCCCCACGTCGTCCAGCGCAATGCCCCAGCCGAGCTCACGGACGCGGGCCACGGAGCGCAGCAGCTCCGCCGGCCGGGTCGCGATCGCCCGCTCGGTGATCTCCAGTACCACCCGCAGCCGCCCGGGGGCGGCGTCGGCGATGGCCAGCAGCTCGTCGAGCGGCGCGGTGTCGAGCACCTCCGGCTCGACGTTGACGAAGAGCGCCAGCGGGGCGGCGAGGCCGTGCCGGGTCGCGCCCTCGAAGGCGGCCACCCGGCAGGCGCCGTCCAGCTCGGCCAGCCGGCCGGCGGCGCGCGCGGCGGCGAAGAGCTGGTCGGGCCGCTCCAGCGGGCCCTGCGGTCCGCGGGCGAGCGCCTCGTGCGCGACCACACGGCCGGTGTCGAGTTCGACGATCGGCTGGAAGACGCTGCGCACGCCGCCGGGACGCAGGGCAGCGTCGAGGGCAGCGACCAGCACAGGGTCGAGGGCAGCGTCGGGGATCGGGCGCACGGGGTCCACGGATCGGGCATCGGCCGCCGGGTGGCCGGACCGAAGCCGGCCGGTGGGATGCACCCCCGAAGGGGGAGGTCAGCCGGGCAGCGTGATGAGCACGACGGCAGCAGCAGCGGCCGCCAGCCCGGTGACCTGAGCGGGGACCAGCCGCTCCCGCAGCACGAGCTGCGCGAGGACGACGGTGCTCACCGGGTAGAGCGAGGAGAGCACCCCGGTGATGGCGAGCGGCCCACCGGCCTGGGTGGCGAGCAGGAACAGCGCGTTGGCGGCCATGTCGCCCAGTCCTGAGACGACGATCAGCGGGAGCGCTGCCCGCGTCGGCCGCACCGACCGGCGCCCGGCGAGGGCGACCAGCAGCACGAGCGCCACCGACGCCGTGCGCGCGGCGACCAGCGGGGTGAGCCCGGCGTCGGCCGACGTCCGGTCCAGCAGGACGAAGAACAGCCCGAAGGCGGCGCCGGCGAGCAGAGCCGGGCCCACGCTGGCCGGTCGAGCCGCCCGCAGGACCCGGAGCCCGCCCTCGGCCGACACCAGGACGACGGCGACCAGTGCGAGGAGGATGCCGGCGGTCGCGGGTGGGCCGATCCGGTCCCCGCCGAGCAGGCCGACGAGCACGGGCACTGCGGCGGCGGTGACGGCGGTGACCGGCGCGATGACGCTCATGAGGCCACCGGCGAGCGCGCGGAAGAACACCAGCAGGCCGGAGGACCCCGCGATGCCGGCGGCGCCGGCCCAGCCGACGTCGGCGGCGCCGACCGGTCCACCCAGCCACGGGAGCAGGACGAGCAGGGCGACCAGCCCGGCGATCTGCGACACGGCGACGACGGCGGACACCGACGCCCTGCGACTGGCCAGACCGCCCAGGAAGTCCGACGCCCCGTAGACGACGGCCGATCCCAGCGCCAGCACGACCGCCACGCACACCTCCGTGACTCCGTTGTTGATCAGGTCACCTGATCAACACGGGTCCTACCTCACGGTCGACGGCGAGGTAGGACCCCGAACGGTGAGGGAGGACGCCGGTGTCGGCGACGTCGGGCATCGTCGCAGCGGAACCCAGGCGCGGGCCGGGTGGGGGGACGGGCAGAATGGCTCCCCGTGTCTGGCGCCAACGATCCGTACGACCCGAAGCAGGTCGCCGCGCTGTCCCAGGAGGCCCTGGACGACGCGCTCGCGCTCGGCGTCGCGGCCTTCTCGAACGCCGCCGACCTGGAGCAGCTGGCCGCCGTCCGGCCCGATCACCTCGGTGACCGTGCGCCGCTGCTGCTGGCCCGCCGCGAGCTGGGAGCGCTGCCCCCGGCGGCGCGCTCCGACGCCGGCAAGCGGCTGAACAGCGTGCTCGGTGACCTCAAGACGTTCTACGCCGAGCGGCTGGGGCAGCTGGAGGCCGAGCGCGACGCCCGCGCCCTGGCCGAGGAACGGGTCGACGTCACCCTGCCGTGGGACCGCACCCCTCGCGGCGCGCGGCACCCGCTGACGACGCTGACCGACCGGATCGCCGACATCTTCGTGGGCATGGGCTACGAGGTGGCCGAGGGGCCGGAGCTCGAGGCGGAGTGGCTCAACTTCGACGCCCTCAACATCGGCCCCGACCACCCGTCGCGCTCGATGATGGACACCTTCTTCATCGCCCCGGAGAACTCCGGTCTGGTGCTGCGCACGCACACCAGCCCGGTGCAGGCGCGCACCATGCTCGACCGGCAGCCACCGATCTACGTCGTCGCCCCGGGCCGGGTCTACCGGACCGACGAGCTGGACGCCACGCACCTGCCGGTCTTCACCCAGGTCGAGGGTCTCGCCGTCGACAAGGGCCTGACCATGGCCCACCTGCGCGGCACGCTGGACCACCTGGCCCGGCAGCTGTTCGGTGCGGAGGCGCGCACCCGGTGGCGCCCGCACTTCTTCCCGTTCACCGAGCCCTCGGCGGAGTTCGACGTCTGGTTCCCCGAGCACCGGAACGGCCCGCAGTGGGTCGAGTGGGGCGGGTGCGGGATGGTCAACCCGCGGGTGCTGCGGGCCTGCGGCATCGATCCCGACGAGTACTCCGGCTTCGCCTTCGGCATGGGCATCGAGCGGGCCCTGCAGTTCCGCTCCGCGGTGTCGGACATGCACGACATCGCCGAGGCCGACATCCGCTTCACGAGCCAGTTCGGAGTCGAGCAGTGAAGGTCCCCGTCAGCTGGCTGTCCGAGCTCGTCGACCTCCCGGCGGGCATGCCCGTCGAGGAGCTCGACGCCGCGTTCGTGCGGCTGGGCTTCGAGGTCGAGGAGATCGTCCGCCCGCCCGCGACCACCGGCCCGCTCGTGGTCGGCCGGGTCCTGGACATCGAGGAGCTCACCGGCTTCAAGAAGCCGATCCGCTACACGCAGGTCGACGTCGGCGAGGCGCAGCCGCGGGGCATCGTGTGCGGCGCCCGCAACTTCGCCGCCGGCGACCTCGTGGTGGCCGCGCTGCCCGGCGCCGTGCTGCCCGGGAACTTCGCGATCGCCGCGCGGAAGACCTACGACCACATCTCGGACGGGATGATCTGCTCGGTCCGCGAGCTCGGAATCGGCGAGGACCACGCCGGCATCCTCGTGCTGGGTCAGGACGGCTTCGAGCCGGGCACCCCGGCCGCCGACGTCCTGGGCCTGGACGACGTCGTCTTCGACCTCGAGGTGACCCCCGACCGCGGCTATGCCATGTCCATGCGCGGGATCGCCCGCGACCTGGCCGGCACCCTCGGCGTCTCCTGGCGGGATCCGGCGGACCTGCCGCTGCCGGCCTGGTCCGGCGCCCCGGCCTGGGACGTGACCGTCGCCGACGCCGACCGCTGCGACCGCTTCTCCATGCTCGCGCTGGAGGACCTCGACCCGTCGGCACCCAGCCCGTGGGCGCTGCGGCAGCGGCTCACCCAGTGCGGCGTGCGGAGCATCTCGCTCGCCGTCGACGTCACCAACTACGTGATGCTCGAGCTCGGCCAGCCGATGCACGCCTTCGACCGGGACGCCGTGCGCGGCCCGATCACCGTCCGGACGGCCACCGCGGGAGAGCGGCTCACCACCCTGGACGGCGCCGACCGCCGGCTGACCGACGACGACCTGCTCATCACCGACGACTCCGGGCCCATCGGCATGGCCGGCGTCATGGGTGGCGCGTCGACCGAGATCGGCGACTCGACCACCGCGGTGCTCCTGGAGGCCGCGCACTGGGAGCAGACCGGCATCTCGCGCGGGGTGCGCCGGCACCGGCTGCCCAGCGAGGCGGGCAAGCGGTTCGAGCGCGGCACCGACCCCGAGGTCACCGTGGTCGCGCTGGCCAGGGCTGCCGGGCTGCTCGTCGAGCACGGCGGTGCCCGCGTCGTCGGAGCCCCGGTCGACGTCGACACCCGCGCGCCGCGGCAGGCGATCGCGCTGGACGCCGGCCTGCCCGGCCGCATCGCCGGCGTCGACTACACGCCGACGCAGGTCGTCGAGGCGCTGGAGGCCGTCGGCGTGACCGTCGAGGGCGACGGCGGAACCCTGCGCGTCACTCCGCCGTCCTGGCGCGGCGACCTGCTGGAGCCGGCCGACCTGGTCGAGGAGGTCGTGCGCTTCCGCGGGTTCGACGAGATCCCCTCGATCCTGCCCACCGCGCCGCCCGGACGCGGACTGACCGAGCGGCAGCGCCGCCGGCGCAGCATCGGCCGCACCCTGGCCGAGGCCGGGTACGTCGAGGCGCCGGCGTTCCCGTTCATCGGAACGCCGCAGCTCGACGCGCTCGGCCTGCCCGGGGACGACGACCGTCGCCGGGTCGTCACGGTCCGCAACCCGCTCTCGGAGGAGGCCCCCGTCCTGCGGACGACGCTGCTGCCGGGCCTGCTCGCCTCGCTGGCCCGCAACGTCGCGCGCGGTCTGCGCGACGTCGCGCTCTTCGAGCACGGTGCGGTGTTCTCCGGCGGGGAGCGCGCCGCAGCACCCCTGCCGGGGGTCGATCGCCGGCCCGACGACGCCACCCTCGCCGCCCTGCTCGGCGCGGTGCCGGCGCAGCCGTGGCACGTGGCCGTGGCGGTCACCGGTCAGCGCGAGCCGCGCGGCTGGTGGGGCCCGGGCCGTCCGGCCGAGTGGGCCGACGCCGTGCAGGCAGCGCGGGTCGTGGCCCAGGCCGCGGGGGCCGAGCTGACCGTGCGCGCGGGGGAGCGGGCGCCGTGGCACCCCGGCCGGTGCGCCGAGCTGCTCGTCGGGGACCGGGTCGTCGGTCACGCCGGTGAGCTGCACCCGAAGGTCTGCGAGACCCTCGGCCTGCCGCCGCGCACCTCGGTGATGGAGCTGGACGCCGACGCGTTCCCAGCGCCGACCGTGCCGGTGGCCCCCTCGATCTCCACCTTCCCGCCGGTGCACATGGACGCGGCCCTCGTGGTGGCGAAGCACCACCCGGAGGCCGAGCTGCGGGCAGCACTCGCCGAGGGCGCCGGCGAACTGCTGGAGGACCTGCGGCTGTTCGACGTGTACGAGGGCAGCCAGGTGCCCGAGGGGCACCGGTCGCTCGCCTACGCCTTCACCTTCCGGGCACCCGACCGGACGCTCACCGGCGAAGAGGCCAAGGCCGCCTTCGACGGGGCGGTGTCCATGGCCACGGCCGGCTTCGAGGCGACGCTCCGTGCCTAGGCTGACCGGCGTCGCCCTGGTCACCGGGGCGTCCTCGGGGATCGGCCGGCACCTCGTCGAAGGGCTGGCCGCCCGGGGCATGGCCGTGGCCGGTGTCGCCCGGAACGCCGACCGGCTGCGGACGGCGATGGACGAGGTCGCCGCCGCCACGGGAGCGCGCACCCTGGCGGTGGCCGCCGACGTCACCGACCGGGCGTCGGTGGAGGACGCCGTGGGAGAGGTTCGCGAGCAGCTCGGGCCGGTGGACCTGCTGGTCAACAACGCCGGGCTGATCGACGAGTACGAGGTGCCGGTGTGGGAGGCCGACCCGGACCAGTGGTGGGACGTCGTGTCCAGCCACGTCCGCGGCGGATTCCTGCTGTGCCGCACCGTGGTGCCGTGGATGGTGCTGCGCAACCGTGGTCGGGTGGTGAGCATCAACAGCGGGATGGGCGCCCGCGGGGTCGCGGAGTACTCGGCCTACTCGGTGGCGAAGACAGGCCTGATGCGGCTGACCGAGTCGCTCACCCTGGGGCTCGAGGGCTCGGACGTCCGCGCTTTCGACGTCGCTCCCGGCGTGGTGGACACCCCGATGACCCGGGCCATGCCCAAGTGGGCGAACTTCACCGACTGGACGCCGCCGGAGGCCGTGGTCGAGCTGATCGCGGCCATCGCCGCCGGTGAGCTGGACCAGTGGTCCGGCCGGTTCGTGCGGGCGGGCAAGGACGACCTCGACGTGCTCCGCTCCACCACGCCGGAGGATGCCTCCCGGCAGCTGCGCCTCGCGCCCTACGGCGACGCCGATCCGCTGGCCTGACCCGTGACCGATCCGTTCGCCGAAGTCGCGGCGGGGCACGGGCTGGTGGATCTTCCCGGCACCTCGCCTGACGGCCTGCCCGAGCGGTACCTGTACTCGCCGGACATGGTGTTCCGGTATGCGTTCGGGCGCTGGTGGGGCGACCCGGACCTCCCCTCGACGGTGGTGTGGGTGCTGCTCAACCCCGCGACCGGGGACACCGAGCGGCGGCGCCGTCCGACCCTGGACCGGTGCATCGGCCGCTCGCGGGACATGGGCGCCACCGGTCTGCTGATCGTGAACCTGTTCGCCTACCGGCACACCGACCCGCGGATGATCCGCTCCACTGCCGACCCCGTGGGCCCGGCCGGGGACGACGCCCTGCGGGCCTTCACAGGTGCTGCGGCGACGACCGTGGCCGCCTGGGGGAGCCACGGCTCCTGGCGGGGCCGGTCGAGCCACGTGGCGCCGCTGCTGGCCGACCCGGTGTGCCTCGGCACGACCGCCGGCGGGGAGCCGCGTCATCCGCTGTACGTACCGGCCGACGCCCCGCTCGTCCCGTGGCGCCCGCCGATGTGAGGTCCTCCGCCGCGTCGGCTCGGTCGGCTGCCGGCTCCCGCTCACGACCGATCGCCCCTAGCGCTGATCGCCGAGGCACCTACAGTGGCCACACGAGGACGGTTGGTAGGTGCGTGCCCGCGCCGGTGGAGGCGTGAGAGCAGTGGACGGACCGCAGGCCCGGCGCGAGCAGCCCGGCGCCGTCGAGGGGGCGCGTGAGCTCCACCTGATGCGGGCTGCCGTCGAGGGCGGCCTGGACGGAATGGTCGTCGTGTCCTCCGACGGCATCATGATCGCTTCGAACCGCAAGTTCCAGGAGATCTGGCCGATCCCGGCCGATGTCGTCGCCTCCGGTGACGACGAGGCCGCGCTGGCCTCGGTGCTGGACAAGCTGGTCCATCCGGAGACGTTCCTGGAGCGGGTTCACGATCTCTACGCGCAGGCGTCGGGCTCGGCTCGCGACGAGCTGGAGCTGCGCGACGGCAGGGTCCTCGACCGATATGGCACGGCGCTGCGGGGTCCCGACGGCGCCTACATCGGGTGGGCCTGGTACTTCCGTGACGTCACCGCTGAGCGCGCGGCCGCGGTGGACGCGGAGCTGCTGCGGGCCCTGGTCGCGGTGGCCCACGCGCTGGCCGGCGCCGGCACCGAGTCCGACGTGCTGTCCATCGTCAGCGGCCGCGGCGCGTCGGTGCTGGGCGCGCAGGGGGCGGCTCTCTGCCTCCTGGAGGCCGACCGAGCGCACGTGCGCGTCCTGGGGACGACGTTCTTCGACGAGGAACTGCGCACCGACGTGGCCACCCTGCCGGTGGACGCCCCGCTGCCGCTGGTCCACGTGGCCGCGACCGGCACGCCGCTGTTCCTGAGCGACCGGGAGGAGGGTGTCCGGCTGTTCCCCGGCGCCGAGGACGTCTACGTCCGCGCGCGCACCGAGGCGACGGCGGCCGTGCCCCTCGCTGTCCACGGCAGGTCCATCGGCTCCCTGGCGGTGGCGTTCGAGGAGCGCAAGGCGTGGCGGGTGTCCGACCAGGCGCTCCTGTCGGCGCTGGCCTCCCTGACCGCCCTGGCGCTGGAACGGCTGGGTGCCCAGGCGGCCGAGCGAGAGGCCGTACGCCGGATCCGGCACCTGTCCGAGAGCCTGCAGCGCAGTCTGCTCACCGCGCTGCCACGCTCGGACCGGCTGGACATCGCCGGTCGCTACCAGCCGGCCGCCCGCGAGGCGGAGGTCGGCGGTGACTGGTACGACGCGTTCTCCACCGAGGACGGGACGCTGACCCTCGTGGTCGGTGACGTCGCGGGCCACGACAGCACCGCGGCGGCGGCCATGGCCCAGGTGCGCAACGTCCTCCGCGGTGTGGCCCAGACGTTGCCGGCGGCACCCGCAGCGGTGCTCACCGCGCTGGACGGGGCCCTGCTGCGGCTGGGGGTGAGCACCTTGACGACGGCGGTGCTCTGCCAGGCATGGCCGAGCGAGGACGACCCGACCGGCCGGACCCTGCGACTGCGGTGGAGCAACGCCGGGCATCCGCCGCCGCTCTTCCTGCACCCGGACGGGCGCTGCGATCTGGTCGACGGAGCGCCCGAGCTCCTGCTCGGCGTCCAGGCCCAGAGCCCCCGCACCGATCGCGACATCGACCTGCCGCCCGGGACCACCCTGCTGCTCTACACCGACGGGCTGGTGGAGCGTCGGCACCGGCTGCTCGACGACGGCATCGAGGCGCTGCGCCTGGCGGCGGAGGAGTTGCACGGTCTCCCGCCCGAGGAGCTCTGCGACGGGCTCCTGGACCGGCTGGTGGGCGAGAGCGAGGACGACGTCGTCCTGCTGGTGGCGCGGGTCTCCGGGTAGCCGGGCCGCGGCGGCGGCTCAGTGGCCAGTCGATCAGGCGACGGTCGCGAACAGTGGCCCCGCGCCGGTGAGGTCGACGAGCCGCTGCACCGACTGCGTCGGCCGGCGCAGCTCGGGCAGGCGGCCGGAGCGGCGGGCCGCCTCGGTCTCCTGGACGACCAGGCGCAGGGCCCGGCAGTCGAGGAACGTCGTCGCCGAGACGTCGACCGCCACCGGCGCCCGCCCGGGTCGCCGGGCCGCGGCGTCCCAGATCGCGACGACGGCGGCGTCGACCTCGCCCCGGAGCCGGAGCACCGGACCGGTCTCCTCGTCGACCACGTCGATGTCGCCGAGCGGCCCGAACGGGGCGCTCTCCCTGATGGTCTGCACGGTGGCTCCCTCCCCGCCGGCGAGGTTCGCCGGACAGGTGCCACAGTGCCTCTGGGTGCTGACAGAAACGCGAACGGGAACTGGCAAGCGGCTGGCAAACCCGCATGAACGTTCATGCATGACCGTGTATGGTCATGCACCGTGAACATGCAGACGTGGACGGTCGGGGTCACCGGCGCCACCGGGTACGCGGGGGGAGAGGTGTGCCGGCTGCTGGCCGGTCACCCGAACCTGCGGCTGGCCGGGGTGCATGCCAACTCGAGCGCCGGCCGACGCCTGGGCGAGCTGCAGCCACACCTCCTGCCGTTCGCGGAGATGACCGTCCAGCCCAGCGACGCCGCGAGCCTCGCCGGTTACGACGTCGTCGTGCTGGCCCTGCCGCACGGTGAGTCCGCCGCCATCGCCGACCAGCTGCCCGCCGAGACGCTCGTCATCGACTGCGGTGCCGACCACCGGCTCAACGACCCGGCCGCCTGGGCCCGCTGGTACGGCGGAGTGCACGCCGGGACCTGGCCCTACGGTCTGCCGGAGCTGCCCGGACAGCGGGAGAAGATCGCCGGCGCCACCCGGGTCGCCGTCCCCGGCTGCTACCCGACCTCGGTCACCCTGGCGATGGCCCCGGCGCTGGCCGCCGGCCTGGTCGGGCCCGACGTCGTCGTGGTCGCCGCGAGCGGCACCTCCGGCGCGGGGAAGTCGCCGAAGCCGCACCTGCTCGGCAGCGAGGTCATGGGGGCGGCCAGCGCCTACGGCGTCGGCGGGGTGCACCGGCACACCCCGGAGATGATCCAGGGGCTGACCCAGGTCGCCGGCGGGCCGGTGAGGATCAGCTTCACGCCGACGCTGGTGCCGATGAGCCGGGGGATCCTGGCCACCTGCTCGGCGCCGTTGGAGCCCGGCGTCGACGCCGACGCCGCCCGCGCCGCCTACGCCGAGGCCTACGGCGGGGAACCGTTCGTGCACCTGCTGCCCGAGGGCCAGTGGCCCACCACGGCGCAGGTCCTCGGCGCCAACACCGTCGCCCTGCAGATCGCCGTCGACGCCGACGCCAACCGGCTGGTCGTCGTGGCCGCCGTCGACAACCTCACCAAGGGCACCGGGGGAGCGGCGGTCCAGTGCGCCAACCTCGCCCTGGGCCTGCCCGAGACCACGGGCCTTCCTCTCGTCGGAGTCGCGCCATGAGCACCACCGCCCCTCAGGGGTTCTCCGCCGCGGGCGTCGCGGCCGGGCTGAAGTCCTCCGGCGCCCCCGACGTCGCCGTCGTCCTCAACACCGGGCCCGACGACGCCGCGGCCGCCGTCTTCACCACCAACCGGTTCCCGGCCGCACCCGTGCAGTGGAGCCGCCAGGTGCTGGCCGGGCAGCGGGCGCGCGCCGTCGTGCTCAACTCCGGTGGGGCCAACGCCTGCACCGGTCCCGAGGGCTTCCAGGACACCCACGCGACGGCCGAGCACGCCGCAGCACAGCTCGACATCGGCGCGATCGACGTCGCCGTCGCCAGCACCGGCCTGATCGGCGTCCGGCTGCCCATGGACGAGCTCACCGCCGGGATCACCGCGGCGGTCCAGGCCCTGAGCGAGGACGGTGGCCCCGACGCCGCCCGCGCGATCATGACCACCGACAGCGTGCCGAAGACGACTGTCCAGCAGCGGGACGGGTGGACCGTCGGCGGCATGGCGAAGGGCGCGGGCATGCTCGCCCCGAGCCTGGCCACGATGCTCGTTGTCCTCACCACCGACGCGACGGCCGATCCCGACGTGCTGCAGCGGGCTCTGAAGGCAGCGACCGCCGTCAGCTTCGAGCGGGTCGACTCCGACGGGTGCCTGTCCACCAACGACACGGTGCTCGTGATGGCCAACGGCGCCCGGGGCGCGACCCCCACCGAGGAGCAGCTCACCGAGGCGCTCACCGCCGCCTGCACCGACCTCGCCATGCAACTGCTCGCCGACGCCGAGGGCTCGACCAAGGACATTGCGATCACCGTCCGCAACGCCGCGAGCGTGCAGGACGCGCTCACCGCCGCACGGGCGTGTGCCCGCAACAACCTGCTGAAGACGGCGTTGTTCGGCAACGACCCCAACTGGGGCCGGGTCCTCGCCGCGATCGGCACCACCGACGCCGCCTTCGAGGCCGACCAGGTCGACGTCACGATCAACGGCGTCACCGTCTGCCGCGGCGGCTCGATCGGCGACCCGCGCGAGGGCGTCGACCTCACCGGCCGGGCGATCACCATCGACGTCGACCTGAGGGCCGGCGCCGAGCAGGCAACGGTCTGGACCAACGACCTGTCCATCGCATACGTGCACGAGAACTCGGCCTACTCCACATGAGCGAGCACCAGGACCCCGCACCCCAGGACCCGACGCCACCCGACGTCCGCATCGACGAGGCCGCACCGCCGCCGAAGCTGCCGCGCACGGTCGGCACCCACCGGGTCATGCGCACGCACGACCCGGAGGGCGACGCCGCCAAGGTCGCCGTCCTCACCGGGGCCCTGCCCTGGCTCAAGGAGTTCCACGGCAACGTCGTCGTCATCAAGTACGGCGGCCACGCGATGGTCGACGACGCCTGCCGCCGGGCGTTCGCCGAGGACATGGTCTTCCTGCGGACCTGCGGCATCCTGCCGGTGGTCGTCCACGGCGGCGGGCCGCAGATCAGCGCCATGCTGGCCAAGCTCGGCATCGCCAGTGAGTTCCGCGGCGGCCTGCGGGTCACCACCCCCGAGACGATCGACGTGGTCCGGATGGTGCTCACCGGTCAGGTCGGTCCCGACATCGTCGGCCTGATCAACCAGCACGGCCCGATGGCCGTGCACCTCTCGGGCGAGGACGGCGGTCTGTTCACCGCCCAGCGCACCTCGGCGGTCGTGGACGGGGAACCGGTCGACGTCGGGCTGGTCGGCGACGTCGTGGCGGTCGACACCACCCCGGTCACCGCGCTGCTCGAGGCGGGCCACATCCCGGTCGTCGCCAGCGTCGCCCCCGACGCCGACGGCGTCGTGCACAACGTCAACGCCGACACGGCAGCGGCGGCGCTGGCCGCCGCCCTGGGCGCGGTGAAGATGGTGGTGCTGACCGACGTCGAGGGCCTCTACGCCGACTGGCCCGACCGGGACTCGCTGGTCCAGCAGATCGACGCCCGCGAGCTGGCCGAGATCCTGCCCACGCTGGACGCCGGGATGATCCCGAAGATGGCCGCCTGCCTGCGGGCGGTCGAGGGCGGGGTGAAGCGGGCGACCGTCGTCGACGGCCGCACCCCGCACGCCCTGCTGCTGGAGACGTTCACCACCGAAGGCACCGGGACGATGGTCGTCCCGGCGAAGGACCAGAAGGAGGGCACAGCACCATGACGACGCACACCGAGGAGCTGGCCCGTCGCTGGTCGGCCGTGATGATGAACAACTACAAGGCACCGCCGGTCGCGCTGGCCTCCGGCACCGGGGCCACCGTCACCGACGTCGACGGCCGCGAGTACACCGACCTGCTCGGCGGCATCGCGACGACGATCCTCGGCCACGCCCACCGCAAGGTCGTCGAGGCCATCACCACCCAGGCCGGCCGGCTGGGCCACGTCTCCAACCTCGCCATGCACGAGCCCGGGGTGCTGCTCGCCGAGCGGCTGCTGGACCTGGCCGGTCGCCCCGGCCGTGTCTTCTTCTGCAACTCCGGCGCGGAGGCCAACGAGGCGGCGTTCAAGGTCAGCCGGCTCACCGGCCGGCCGCAGGTGATCACCGCGGAGGGCGCGTTCCACGGCCGCACCATGGGCGCGCTGGCGCTCACCGGCCAGCCGTCCAAGGCCGCCGCCTTCGCACCGCTGCCCGGCGGCGTCGACTACGTGCCCTACGGGGATGCCGCGGCGCTGGCGGCGGCGGTCTCCGAGCAGACCGCCATGGTGCTGCTGGAGCCGATGCTCGGCGAGGGCGGCGTGCTGCCCGCGCCGGCCGGCTACCTGGCCTCGGCGGCCGCGGCGGCCGAGGACGCCGGCGCACTCTTCGCCCTCGACGAGGTGCAGACCGGCATCGGCCGCACCGGTCACTGGTTCGCACACCAGGCCGAGGGGCTGCACCCCGACGTCATCACGCTGGCCAAGGCGCTCGGTGGCGGCCTGCCGATCGGGGCGATGCTGGCCTTCGGCGAGGCGGCCGACCTGCTGACGGCGGGATCCCACGGCTCCACGTTCGGGGGCAATCCGATCGCCGCCGCCGCGGCCCTCGCCGTCCTCGACACCATCCGCGACGAGGGACTGCTCGAGCGCGCCAAGGAGATCGAGCACCGCTTCACCACCGGCATCGAGGCGCTGGGTCACGCCGGCATCAGCGGCGTCCGGGGCAGGGGCGCCCTGCTCGGCGTCGTCCTCACCGCCGACGTCGCCCCCTCGGTCGAGGCGAACCTGCGCGACGCGGGCTTCCTCGTCAACGCCGTCGCGCCGGGCGTGGTCCGGCTCGCTCCGCCCCTGGTCCTCACCGACGCGCAGGTCGACGCCTTCGTGGCGGCGCTGCCCGCGGCCCTCGATCCCGCTCTGGAGACCCTTCAGTGACCCGGCACTTCCTCAAGGACGACGACCTCGCCCCGGCCGAGCAGGCCGAGGTGCTGGCGCTGGCCGCGTCGCTCAAGGCCGGCCGCGGCAGCGCCGAGGCACCAACACCGCTGCGCGCGGCCAACGGCACCCCCCGCCCCGTCGCCGTGCTCTTCGACAAGCCCTCGACCCGCACCCGGGTGTCGTTCTCCGTGGGCGTCACCGAGCTGGGTGGGTTCCCGCTCGTCGTGGACGCCGGCAGCAGCCAGCTCGGCCGCGGGGAGTCGGTGGAGGACACCGCGCGGGTGCTCGACCGCCAGGTCGCCGCCATCGTGTGGCGCACCTTCGGCCAGGAGCGGATCGAGGCGATGGCGTCGGCCAGCCGGGTGCCGGTGGTCAACGCGCTGACCGACGAGTACCACCCGTGCCAGATCCTGGCGGACCTCCAGACGATCATCGAGCGCAAGGGCTCGCTGGCCGGCCGCTCGATGACCTACCTCGGTGACGGCGCCAACAACATGGCGCACTCCTACCTGCTGGGTGGCGCCACCGCGGGCATGCACGTGCGGGTCGGCTCACCGGAGTCCTTCCGGCCCGACCCGCTCGTGCTGGGACGGGCGGCCGCGATCGCGGCGGAGACCGGCGGCTCGGTGGGCTGGACCGCCGACGCCGAGGCGGCGGCCGACGGCGCCGACGTCCTGGTCACCGACACGTGGGTGTCGATGGGCCAGGAGGGCGAGTACGACGCCCGGGTGGCGCCGTTCCTGCCGTACGCGGTGGACGACGCGGCGCTGTCCCGGGCCGCCGACGACGCCGTCGTCCTGCACTGCCTGCCGGCCTACCGCGGCAAGGAGATCTCGGCCGCCGTGATCGACGGGCCGCAGAGCGCGATCTGGGACGAGGCGGAGAACCGGCTGCACGCCCAGAAGGCGCTGCTGCTCTGGTTGCTGGAGCGCACATGACCTCCGCCGTCGGCCGCTCGGCGCGCCAGGCGCGCATCCGCGGGCTGATCGAGTCCCAACCGGTCAGCTCGCAGACGCAGCTGGTGGCGCTGCTGGCCGAGTCGGGCATCGAGGTCACGCAGGCGACGCTGTCCCGCGACCTCGAGGAGCTCGGGGCGGTGAAGCTGCGCGGTTCCGACGGCGCTCCGGCGTCCTACGTCGTGCCACCGGAGAACGCCCCGCTGAGACCGGCCCAGACCGCCCCGGCGCGGCTGACCCGGCTGCTGGCCGACCTGCTCACCAGCGCCGAGGGCAGCGCGAACCTCGCCGTGCTGCGGACCCCGCCCGGTGCGGCGCAGTTCCTCGCCTCGGCGCTGGACAAGGTCGGCCTCCCCGACGTCCTGGGCACGATCGCGGGGGACGACACTCTGCTGGTCGTCTCCCGGGCCCCCGACGGCGGGCCGGCCCTGGCCGACCGGCTCCGGGCGCTCGCGCAGCGCACGCCGGCCGTCTACCCCGAATTGAGCGCCGACCTGGAAGAGGAACCCGGCACGTGAGCAGCCCCGCACCTGGATCGCACACCCGGCTCTGGGGTGGTCGCTTCGGCGGCGGCCCGTCGCCCGCGATGGCGGCGCTGAGCAAGTCCACCCACTTCGACTGGCAGCTCGCGCCCTTCGACCTGGCGGGCTCCCGGGCCCACGCGCGCGTGCTGCACCGTGCCGGCCTGCTCGCCGACGACGAGCTGGAGCAGATGCTCGGTGCCCTCCGGGCGCTCTCCGAGGAGGTCGCGGCCGGCACGTTCACCGCCATCGGGAGCGACGAGGACGTGCACGAGGCGCTCGAACGCGGCCTCACCGAGAAGCTCGGCGCCCTGGGCGGCAAGCTGCGCGCCGGACGCAGCCGCAACGACCAGATCGCCACGGACCTGCGGCTCTACCTGCGCCACCACGTGCGCACGCTCGTGGGGGAGCTGTCCTCGCTCGAGTTCGCGCTGCTCGGACTGGCCGAGCGGTACGCCGACGTCGCCGCCCCGGGCATGACCCACCTGCAGCACGCCCAGCCGGTGCTCATCGCCCACCAGCTGCTCGCGCACGCCCACTCCATCGCCCGCGACGTCGACCGGCTGCGTGACTGGGACAAGCGGGCCGCCGTCAGCCCCTACGGCTCGGGCGCGCTCGCCGGGTCCTCGTTGCCCCTGGACCCCGACGCCGTCGCCGCCGAGCTCGGCTTCGACCGCGCGTCGGAGAACTCGATCGACGGCGTGAGCGACCGCGACTTCGCCGCGGAGTTCTGTTTCGCCGCGGCGCTCCTCGGCGTCCACCTCTCCCGGCTGGGGGAGGAGGTCGTGCTCTGGACGTCGACCGAGTTCGGCTGGGCCCGCCTCGACGACGCCTGGGCCACCGGGTCGTCGATCATGCCGCAGAAGAAGAACCCCGACATCGCCGAGCTGGCCCGCGGGAAGTCCGGCCGGTTCGTGGGCAACCTGACCGGCATCCTGACGATGCTCAAGGGGCTGCCGCTGGCCTACGACCGCGACCTGCAGGAGGACAAGGAGCCGGTCTTCGACTCCATGGAGCAGCTGCTCCTCCTGCTCCCCGCCGTCACCGGGATGATGGCCACCCTGACGCTGCGCCCCGAGGCCCTCGAGGCCGCCGCCCCGCAGGGCTTCGCGCTGGCCACCGACGTCGCCGAGTGGCTGGTCCGCCAGGGCGTGCCGTTCCGGTCGGCGCACGAGATCAGCGGCGCGATGGTCGCCTTCTGCGAGGAGGCCGGCCTGGAGCTCGACCAGCTCGACGACGACCAGCTGGCCGGGATCGACGAGCGGCTGACACCCGACGTGAGGTCGGTGCTGTCCGTGCGAGGCGCGCTGGCGGCCCGCAGCACCCGTGGTGGCACCGCGCCGGTTCGGGTCGCCGAGCAGATGACCGGCCTCGAGGCACTGGCCACCGAGCACGCCGACTGGGCCTCGTCGTCGCCGGTGGCGCCGGCGCTCTGAGCATGTCGCTCCCCTCCGGGCCCGAGCCGGGTCCCCTCGTCCGCGAGGAGGACCTGCTCGGGCCGGTCGACGACGTCGCGCGGTCGCTGCTCGGCTGCTGGGTGGTGACCAACCGTCCCCAGGGGCAGGTGGCACTGCGCCTGACCGAGGTCGAGGCGTACTCGGGGTCCGGCGTCGACCCCGCGGCCCACTCACACCGGGGGCCTACGCCCCGGGCGGCCATCATGTTCGGCCCGCCCGGTCGGCTCTACGTCTACTTCTCCTACGGCGTGCACTGGTGTGCGAACGTCGTCGTGGGTCAGGAGGGCGACGGCGAGGCGGTGCTGCTGCGCGCCGGCGAGGTCGTGGTGGGGGAGGAGCTGGCTCGCTCCCGCCGACCGGCCGCCCGGAGTGCGCGCGACCTCGCCGGCGGACCCGCGCGGCTCACCCAGGCGCTGGCCATCGGACGGGAGGACCTCGGCACCGATCTGCTGGACCCGGCCTCGTCCGTGCGGCTGCACCGGGGGAGGGCGCCGGCGGGGATCACCGCCGGACCGAGGGTCGGCATCAGCGTGGCGACCGAGCTGCCCTGGAGGTTCTGGGAGACCGGTGCGCCCTCGGTGAGCGCCTTCCGGGCGGGTGGCAAGCCCCGGCGCAACCGGGCGGGGCAGGATGAGACCTCGTGACCGACGTGATCGACGAACTGCACCGCCGGGGCCTGATCGCCCAGAGCACCGACGAGGCCGCCCTGCGCGAGCACCTCGCGGCGGGACCGGTCGCCTACTACGCCGGCTTCGACCCGACTGCGCAGAGCCTGCACGTCGGGCACCTGCTCCAGTTCATGGTCCTGCGCGCGCTCCAGCGTGCCGGCCACCAGCCGATCGTGCTCGTGGGTGGAGCCACCGGGCTGATCGGTGATCCCCGGCCGTCGTCGGAGCGCCAGCTCAACGACCGCGACACCGTGGCGACGTGGGTGGAGCGCATCCGCGACCAGGTCGCGCCCTTCCTCGACGTGCCGGCCGAGGGCGAAGGCCTGAAGGGTCCGATCTACGTCAACAACCTCGACTGGACCGCGCCGATATCGGCGATCGACTTCCTGCGCGACATCGGCAAGCACTTCCGGGTGAGCCAGATGCTGGCCAAGGAAGCGGTGTCGGCGCGGTTGAACTCCGAGGCCGGCATCAGCTACACCGAGTTCAGCTACCAGATCCTGCAGGCCAACGACTACCGCGAGCTGCACCGCCGGCACGGGGTGACGCTGCAGACCGGCGGCTCGGACCAGTGGGGCAACCTCACCGCCGGCATCGACCTGGTCCGGCGCACCGAGGGCGGCAAGGTGCACGCGCTGTCCACCCCGCTGGTGACCAAGTCCGACGGCACGAAGTTCGGCAAGTCCGAGGGCGGCGCGGTCTGGCTGGACCCGGAGCTCACGTCGCCGTACGCGTTCTTCCAGTTCTGGCTGAACGCCGACGACGCCGATGCCCGGGCCTGGCTGCCGCTGTACTCGGAGCGTCCGGCCGAGGAGGTGGAGGCGCTGATCGCGGAGAGCGTGGAGCGGCCTGCCGCGCGCACGCTGCAGCGCGCGCTGGCCGAGGAGCTGACGCGCCTGGTGCACGGGCCCGAGCAGCTCCGCCAGGCAGAGGCGGCCGGCCGCGCGCTCTTCGGGCGTGAGGACCTGGCCTCCCTCGACGCAGGAACGCTGACCGCGGCGTTGCAGGAGGCCGGCAGCATCACCGTCGACGGCGGCCTGCCGACCATCGCCCAGCTGCTGCAGCGGACCGGCCTGGTGAGTTCGCTGTCCGAGGCGCGCCGCACGGTCAAGGAGGGCGGCGCGTACCTGAACAACGAGCGCGTCACCGACGGCGACGAGGTGCCCTCGGCCGACGCATGGCTGGCCGGCGGATGGCTCGTGCTGCGCCGGGGCCGGCGCTCGATCGCCGGCGTCCGGAAGGGCGACTGACCCTCCCGCCCGCGGCACAGTGGGGGTGTCGGGCGTCACCGACCCCGGGTTTGACCCGGCCCCGAGGGCCGTGTAACTTTCTCTTTGCGCCGCGCGGCCCGGAAGGGCCGCCGGGCCAGACCTCCTCTAGCGAGGCTCTGGGAACCGGCGTAGAGTTGGACATCCAGCCAGGGACGGAGCCCGGAAGGGTCGAGTTTCTGCGCGTCCGCTCCTTGAGAACTCAACAGCGTGCCGAAAGTCAGTGCCAAGTAATACCCCGTGTCAGGGCTTTG
>NZ_POQU01000059.1 GCF_002938425.1 Blastococcus atacamensis
TTGGATATCAACACGATCCACTGTATTTTACTCTATCCTTTCCGTCGGCAACGTCAGATGTATATATGAGACAGCGCCCACCCCGCGCGAACGGCTCCAGCTCGCCGGTACCGCCCTGCGCCTGGGAGCCATCGGGCCCGAGCCCGCGCCACCCCTGGAGGAGGCCGACCTCGGGCGCATCGGCCGTCGGCACTCCCGGTCGAGGGACGCCGCCGCGATCGCCCACCACTACGACGTGGGCAACTATTTCTACGAGCTCGTGCTGGGGCCCTCGATGGTCTACTCCTGCGCGGTCTGGGCCACCCCCGACACCGGGCTGGAGGCCGCGCAGGAGGCCAAGCTCGACCTGGTCTGCCGCAAGCTGGGGCTGACTCCCGGTTCGCGACTGCTGGACGTCGGCTGCGGCTGGGGCTCGATGGCGATCCACGCGGCGCAGCGCTACGGCGCCACCGTCGTCGGCATCACGCTGTCCGAGGAGCAGGCCCAGCTGGCCCGCAAGCGGGTGGCAGAGGCCGGGCTGACCGACCGGATCGAGATTCGCGTCCAGGACTACCGCGCTGTCGAGGACGGCCCCTTCGACGCGATCAGCTCGATCGGCATGGCCGAGCACGTGGGCCGGGACCAGATGCCCGAGTACGCCCGCCGGCTGCACGACCTGCTCCGCCCGGGCGGGCGGCTGCTCAACCACGCCATCGCCTGGAATGCGGGCACCACGACGTGGAACCCCGACACCTTCATCGCCCGCTACGTCTTCCCCGACGGCGAGCTGCTCGGGCTGGGCGAGATGGTCGGCCTGCTAGAGGCCGGCGGGCAGCTGGAGGTGCTCGACGTCGAGGCGCTCCGGCAGCACTACGCCCTCACCCTGCGGGCCTGGGTGCGCCGACTGGAGGAGCACTGGGACGCCGCGGTGGCGGCGTCGAGCCAGGGACGCGCGCGGGTGTGGCGGCTCTACATGGCGGCGTGCGCGTTGGCGTTCGAGGCCGGGGACATGGGCGTCAACCAGGTCCTGCTCCGCCGGCCGGGCGGCGAGGAACCACCGCTGCGCCGTTCCGACTGGGTGTGACCCGGGTTCCGACCCCGACCCGGAAGGAGCGGTCGGCATCCGGCGTTACCGTGGTCAGTCCGGCGCGCTCGTCCGCGCCGTCATCCCCGAACGAAGGATTCCCCGCCTTGAGCGACGGCCCCCTGATCGTCCAGTCGGACAAGACCCTGCTCCTCGAGGTCGACCACCCGCTGGCCCGCGAGTGCCGCGCGGCGATCGCGCCGTTCGCCGAGCTGGAGCGGTCGCCCGAGCACGTGCACACCTACCGGGTCACGCCGCTCGCGCTCTGGAACGCCCGCGCCGCAGGTCACGACGCCGAGCAGGTCGTCGACGCCCTGGTCCGCTACTCGCGCTACCCGGTGCCGCACGCGCTGCTGGTCGACGTCGCCGACACCATGGACCGCTTCGGCCGCCTCACCCTGGCCAACAACCCGGTGCACGGGCTGGTGCTGACCAGCACCGACCGCGCGGTGCTGGAAGAGGTCATCCGGTCGAAGAAGGTGGCCCCGATGCTGGGCACCCGCATCGACGCGGACTCCATCGCCGTCCACCCCTCCGAGCGCGGCCGCCTCAAGCAGGCGCTGCTCAAGGTCGGTTGGCCCGCGGAGGACCTCGCCGGCTACGTGGACGGGCAGGCGCACCCGATCTTCCTGGAGCAGGAGAACTGGCAGCTGCGCGACTACCAGCAGGAGGCCGTGGACGGCTTCTGGGCCGGTGGCTCGGGCGTCGTCGTCCTCCCCTGTGGCGCGGGCAAGACGCTGGTCGGCGCCGCGGCCATGGCCGAGGCCAAGGCGACCACACTGATCCTGGTGACCAACACCGTCTCGGGCCGGCAGTGGAAGCGCGAGCTCATCGCGCGCACCACGCTGACCGAGGAGGAGATCGGCGAGTACTCCGGGGAGCGCAAGGAGATCCGGCCGGTCACCATCGCGACCTACCAGGTGATCACCACCCGCCGGAAGGGTGAGTACCGGCACCTCGACCTGTTCGACGCGCAGGACTGGGGCCTGATCGTCTACGACGAGGTGCACCTGCTGCCGGCGCCGATCTTCCGGCTGACCGCCGACCTGCAGTCCCGCCGCCGGCTGGGCCTCACCGCCACGCTGGTGCGCGAGGACGGGCGCGAGGACGACGTCTTCTCCCTCATCGGGCCGAAGCGCTACGACGCGCCGTGGAAGGACATCGAGGCGCAGGGCTACATCGCTCCGGCCGAGTGCGTCGAGGTGCGGGTGGCGCTCGACGACGAGGAGCGGATGACCTATGCCGTCGCCGAGCCCGAGGAGCGGTACCGGATCGCGGCCACCGCGCAGTCGAAGCTGCCGGTGATCCGGCGGGTGCTGGAGCGGCACCCCGAGGAGCAGAAGCTGGTCATCGGCGCCTACCTCGACCAGCTCGAGGCGCTGGGCGAGGCGCTCGACGCCCCGGTGATCCAGGGGTCGACGACGAACAAGGAGCGCGAGCGGCTGTTCGACGCGTTCCGCACCGGCGAGATCAAGACCCTCGTCGTCTCCAAGGTCGCGAACTTCTCCATCGACCTGCCCGAGGCCGCGGTCGCGGTGCAGGTGTCGGGGACGTTCGGGTCGCGCCAGGAGGAGGCGCAGCGGCTCGGCCGGGTGCTCCGCCCCAAGGCCGACGGCCGGCAGGCGCACTTCTACACGGTGGTCAGCCGCGACACCCTCGACAGCGAGTACGCCGCGCACCGTCAGCGCTTCCTGGCCGAGCAGGGCTACGCGTACACCATCGTCGACGCCGCCGACCTGGCCGGCCCGGGCGAGGTCAACGGCCCCGACTGGGTGGACGAGCCCGCCGACTGAGGGCCCTGCGTGTGCACTGATGCGCAGGTCCGGCACCCGGAACTGCGCATCAGTGCACGCCGTCAGCTACCCCACCGGGATTGCCGTGACCGGAGGGAGTGACGTGACGGTTCCTCACGGCATGAGGATCCCCACAGCCACCACCCCTTGACCGCGCGTTTCCGCAGGTCAGAGCCGCGCGGGCCGGCCCTATACGTGGTCGCCACCAGGGCGCGCGGCAGGGGACCGGTTGGGCGTGTTGCCCCCCGGCCAGTGAAGATGGACCCCGTCATGGGGAGTGCATTGCGAGCGGAAGCCTTGAGCCCGCAGACCACCAGCCGTCCGCTTCGCGCATGGCAGCAGGCCGCGCTCGCGCAGTACGAGGAGCAGTCCCCCAAGGACTTCCTGGTCACCGCTACGCCCGGCGCCGGCAAGACGACCTTCGCGCTGTCGCTGGCCGCCCGGCTGCTGGCCCGCCGCGAGGTCGCCCGCGTCGTCGTCGTCGCCCCCACCGACCACCTGCGCCTGCAGTGGGCCGAGGCCGCCGACGCGATGGGCATCGTCCTCGACCCGAACCTGACCAACGCCGTCGGACCGGTCCGCGCCGGCACCCAGGGCTACGTGACCACCTACGCCCAGGTCGCCGGCAAGCCGATGCTGCACGCCGCCCGCTCCACCGCCGTCAAGTCGCTGGTGATCCTCGACGAGGTCCACCACGCCGGCGACGGCCTCTCCTGGGGCGAGGCGGTCGAGGAGGCCTACGGCATGGCGGCGCGCCGGCTCTGCCTGACCGGGACGCCGTTCCGCACCAAGCCCGACGAGCGCATCCCCTTCGTCCGCTACGAGGAGGACACCTTCGAGGGCGAGGCCGGCGGTCTGGTCAGCCGCGCCGACTACACCTACGGCTACAAGGAGGCGCTGGCCGACAACGTCGTCCGCCCCGTCGTCTTCGCCGCCTACACCGGCACCTCGCGCTGGCGGAACTCCGCCGGCGAGGTGGTCGCCGCCTCGCTGAGCGAGGCCGGCACCAAGTCGGTGGAGATGCAGGCCTGGCGAACCGCGCTGGACCCCAAGGGCCAGTGGGTGCCGCACGTGATCGCCGCGATGGACGACCGGATCACCCACCTGCGCGAGGAGGGCGGCATGCCCGACGCCGCCGGCCTGATCCTCGCCAGCGACCAGGACGACGCCCGCGCCTACGCCAAGATCGTCCGCCGGGTGACCGGCAAGGCCGCCGAGCTGATCCTCTCCGACGACCCCAAGGCCTCGAAGAAGATCGAGCGCTTCGCCACCGGGTCGGCCCGGATCGCCGTCTGCGTTCGCATGATCTCCGAGGGCGTCGACGTCCCCCGCGCCGCCGTCCTCGCCTGGATGACCTCCTACCGGACGCCGCTGTTCTTCGCCCAGGCCGTCGGCCGCGTCGTCCGCTCCCGGGCGTCGCACGAGTCGGCGACGGTGTTCCTCCCCGCCGTCCGCCCGCTGCTGTCGCTGGCCGCCTCCATGGAGGAGCAGCGCAACCACGTCATGCCGCCGCCGAAGAGCCAGCCCGACGAGGAGCTCGAGGCGCTCGACCTGCCGCCGCGTGAGCCGCGCGAGGGCGAGATGAAGCAGTGGGAGGCCCTCGAGGCCGACGCCCGCTTCGCGCACGTGCTGCACAGCGGGACGGCGCACACCGGCGAGGGTTCCGGCCCGACGGTGGTCGTCGGCGAGGAGGAGGAGGAGTTCCTGGGCATCCCCGGGCTGCTCACTCCCGCGCAGACGGCGGAGCTGCTGGCCAAGCGGGACGACGAGCTGCGGGTACGGATCGCGCAGAGCCACCGCGACCACGCGGAGGACTTCATGGTCGTCGAGGACCACCCCGACGAGGACGACGCCGGCCGCTCGTGGCGCGATGCCGCGGAGCTGCGCCGGGAGATCAACCGGCTGGTCAACCGCGTCGCGGCGCGGACGTCGCAGCCCCAGGCCGTGGTGCACACCCAGCTGCGCCAGTCGGTGCCCGGACCGCCGTCGGCCTCGGCCTCGGTCGACGTCCTCCGCGCCCGTCGGGAGCGCCTCCGCACGATGCTCTGAGGCGGGAGGCGTGTGCGAACGCCGCGAGGTCCCGCGGCGGGCATCGGGCGACCGGGCACTCCCGGGTCCCCTCGCCACCCCGAGGGGTCCCAGCCCGCACCCTTTCGAGGGACACCGCGCCCCTGGGCCGGTTCTTCCCGCGCCGGCCGGGGCACGGGTCGGCCCGTGGCGAGCGCCGCCGGCCCGGCCTGCCCGGGACGTGAAGAAGGGAGTTCGCAATGCGGCTCGGACGTCCATGGTCCTGCTCGCCCTGGGCGCCGTCCTGACCTTCGCACTGCGCGTCGACGTCAGCGGCGTCGACCTCCAGGTGGTCGGCTGGATCCTCATGATCGCCGGCGCCCTGGGCATCGTCCTGGAGCTGGCCGTCTGGGGCCCGCGTCAGCGGCGGGTCACCCACACCGACGACTACGGCGCCCACGCCGGTGCCCCGGTGCGCCGGAGCACCACGGAAGAGAGCTACTGATCGACGCGCTCGGGGCGCGGCGGGCCTGCCCGCCGCGCCTCAGCGCAGCTCGGTGCCCTTTGTCTCCTTGAGCGTGAGGATGACGGCGAACGCGACGGCCGCGGCCACCGCGACGTACCAGAAGAACCACAGCGGGTGCCCGGCGTCCGACAGCGCGGTGATGACCAGCGGCGCCGTCCCTCCGAAGACCGCGACCGTGAGGTTGTACCAGGCACCGATGCCGGTGGCGCGCAGCTCCGTGGGGAACAGCTCGCTCATGATCGCGGGCGCGATGGAGGCCATCAGGGCGTAGAGCCCCAGCCCCACGCAGAAGACGACGATCAGCGAAGCCAGGTTGTCCTGCACGAGGAAGGACAACGGAACGATGAGCACCGCCATGGCCCCGGACCAGATGAGCAGCTGGGGCTTGCGCCCGATGGAGTCCGACAGCTTGCCGAACGGGTAGCAGAGCGCGACGAACAGCGCCGTCCCGATCGACAGGGCGATGAAGACGTCGGTCTTGTCGGCGTCCCGGAAGCTGATCGCGAACGGCGTCAGCGCGCTGAAGAACGTGTAGTACGACAGCGTCGACAGCAGGGTGAACGCGCACAGCTGGACGACGGCCCTCGGGTGGTGCTTGATCGTCTGCAGCAGCGGGTTCTTGGTCGCGCGGGCCTTCTCCGCGTTCTCCTCGAACTGCTCGGTCTCCACCAGCGACCGCCGCAGCCACATGCCGACCAGGCCGAGCACGCCACCGACGAAGAACGCGATCCGCCACCCATAGGCCTCGAGCTGGTCCTGGGTCAGCACGGTGGTCAGCAGCACGCCGAGCAGCGAGGCGGCCAGCAGCGCCGAACCCGTGGAGACGTAGAAGAACGACGAGTACCGGCCGCGGTGGGCGGGCGGGGCGATCTCGCCCAGGTAGGCCGAGGCGTTGGACACCTCACCGCCGAGCGACATGCCCTGCGCGACGCGGGCCAGCAGCAGCAGGACCGGGGCCAGCCAGCCGACCTGCTCGTAGGTCGGCAGCACCGCGATCACCATCGACCCGCCGGCCATCAGCAGGATGGTCAGCAGCATGCCGGCCTTGCGGCCCTTGAGGTCGGCGAACCGGCCCAGCAGCAGTCCGCCGAGCGGGCGGAAGAAGAAGGCCAGGGCGTAGGTGGACGTCGCCCCGATCAGCGCGAGCGCCTCGTTCTCCGAGGGGAAGAACTGGCCGGCGAAGAAGACGACGAACGTGGCGTAGACCGTCCAGTCGAACCACTCGACCGCGTTGCCGATGCTGGCCGAGACCAGGGTCTTGACCGGGAGTTTGTGCTTCTCCGCCGTCGGCTCCTGTCGTACCGCGCCCGCCATGGTGCCCCCTCGGTAGAGCGGTCGAGACCGGGCTCACGCTAGATCGGTCGGCCCTGCCCGGCACCTCGGCGGACGCGCGAGAGCCCCGGCCGGGGAGGGGCGGACGCACGAGAGCCCCCGCCCGGGAGGGGCGGGGGCTCACCGGAAGTGAGGTCCGGACCGGATGACGGCCGCCTCGCGGCGGAGAGCACAACACGGCTCCAGGCCCCCGACCGAGGTCGGGGCGGTAGTCCGTGAAGGCGATAACCAAATGGCACCCGGGGGCACGATGCACCCGGCCCGGACAGCAGCCACAGTACGCCCCGAACCGGCACGTGTCGTCACGCCGAGTGGGCCCGGAGGGTCCGCGCAGGCGTGACTCAGCGGCTCCGCCTGAGCCGGGACGGCACCTGGCCGCGGTGCGCTCCGGAGGACCGCAATGTCACCGCGGGCGGTCCGGAGGACCGCGGACTCAATTGAGCCCACGCTCGTCCTGTTTGAGGGCGATGTCCACGGTGAGCGCGGAGGCGATCACCATGCTCGCCAGCGGTTCGGGCAGCCGGTAGTGCACCAGGACGACGTAGCGGTCGGCCGTGGTGAACAGGCTGCGCGCCAGGCCCTCCCACTTCTTCGTGATCCGGGCGACCTCAATGCCGGCCGCATCCACGACGGCGAAGTCCCAGGCCCGCCAGTTCTCGGCCTGGATGCTGCCGACCACCCGGTCGTCGGCGATCAGGTCGAAGCGGATCCGGCCGAACACGTTGGCCTGCACGATCTCGCCCAGCGGCAGCCCGTCGGGGCGCTGCACGATGATCCGGGACTTCACGAACTTGGCCGGGCGGGTCAGCACGAGCACCGGCCCGCGGGCGTCCCGCACCTCGAGGTGGTGGGTGAGGAACTGGTCGAGGCTGGAGAGCAGCCGCACGACCTTCTTTCCCGCCGACTGACCCACCTGGACGACGGCGCCGATCTGCTGGCCCTGGCCGTCGTACACCGCGTACTCGTTGGTGAGCTCGATGAGCTTGGTCTTCTGCGAGACGACGAGCACCGGCTGGTCGTAGAGGGACGGCCCGCCGGCCACCTGCTGCGCCGGCGCCGGGGGCGCGGGCGGCTGCTGGAGGTGCTCGGTCCAGCCCTGGCCGTCCCACCAGCGAGCGGCCGGGCTCCCGGCGGGATCGGGGTACCAGCCGGGCGGCGGGGGTCGGCTCACGGCCGCCAAGCTAACGCCCGCCGCCGTCCGGCCCGGTCGGCGACGCGTGCCAGACTCCGGCGCATGGCCGACCTCACCGCCATGGAGGCGCGGGTGCTGTCCGCCGTCGACGAGCGGTGGGCGGTGGAGCGGCTCTGCGAGCTCGTCGCGGTCCCGTCGGTCGGGGGCACCGCCGCCGAGAGCGAGGCGCAGCACCTGGTCGCCGACCGCCTGGAGGAGCTCGGCTGCGCGGTCGACCGCTGGCAGATCGACCTGGCCGAGGCGGCCGCCGCCGCCGATGCGCCCGGCCAGGAGGTCGACCGCACCGAGGCGTGGGGCGTCGCGGGCACGGTGGGCGGGACCGGCACGCCCGCACTCGTGCTGTCCGGGCACACCGACGTCGTCCCGCCCGGCGATCCGACGCTCTGGGACGGCGACCCGTTCGTGCCGCGGATCTCCGACGGCGCGGTGCACGGCCGCGGCGCGTGCGACATGAAGGCCGGTGTCGTCGCCTCTCTGGCGGCCGTGCACGCCCTGGCGACGGCGGGGGTGCGCCTGGTCCGGCCGCTGGCGGTGCACGCGGTCGTCGGCGAGGAGGACGGCGGGCTCGGGGCGTGGGCGACCCTCCGCCGGGGGCACACCGGCGAGCTCTGCGTCATCCCGGAGCCCACGGCCCAGGCCGTCATGACCGCGCACGCCGGGGCGCTCACCTTCCGCCTGGAGGTGGGTGGTCAGGCCGCCCATGCCGCGCTGCGCCACCGCGGGGTGAGCGCGATCGAGCTGTTCGAGCACCTGCACGCCGGACTGCGCGAGCTGGAGGCCGAACGGCAGCGCGACGCCGATCCGCGCTTCGGCGACGCCCCCTTCCCCTACGGCCTGTCCATCGGCCGGCTGCAGGCCGGCGACTGGGCCAGCTCGGTGCCCGACCGGCTGGTCGCCGAGGGGCGCTACGGCGTGCGGCTCGGCGAACCGGTCGGGACCGCGCGCGCGGTGCTGGAGACCCGGCTGGCCGAGCTGTGCGCCGCCCATCCCTGGCTGGCCGACCACCCGGCCCGCCTGACCTGGACCGGCGGCGCCTTCGCCAGTGGGCAGCTGTCACCCGGGCACCCGCTGCTGCCCGCGGTGCGCCGCGCGGTGGTCGACGCCGGCGGCCCGCCTCCCGAGGAGCGGGCCCTGACCGCGGGCACGGACCTGCGGCAGTACGCGGCCGCCGGCATCCCGACCCTGCACTACGGCCCCGGTGACCTGGAGCTGGCGCACGGGCCGCTGGAGCGGGTGCCCATCGACCAGCTGGTCACCGCCGCCCGCGCCTTCGCGCTGCTGGCGCTGCGCACCTGCGGCGTCCGGTGAGCACGCTGATCGGCTTCGACGCCTGGGCGGCGCTGGCCGGCGACACCCCCACCTCCCGCACCGAGTGGGCCGCTGTCCTCGCCGCCTGGAGCGAACCGCACCGCCGGTACCACGACCTGACGCACCTGGCCGCCGTCCTGGGCGTCGCCGCGCAGCTGGCCGCCGGCGTCCCCGACCGCGACGCCGTCCTGTTGGCCGCCTGGTACCACGACGTCGTCTACGACCCGCAGCGCGCGGACAACGAGGAGGTCAGCGCCGCCCGCGCCCGGGCCGGGCTGCGCGGTCTGGTGCCGGAGGCCCGGGTCGAGGAGGTCGCCCGGCTCGTGCTGCTCACCTCCTCGCACGACCCGGAACCCGGTGATCCCGCCGGCGAGGCCCTCTGCGACGCCGACCTCGCCGTGCTGGCCGGGCCTCCGGAGTCCTACGCCGTGTACGCCTCCGCCATCCGCGCCGAGTACGGGCACCTCTCCGACGATGTGTTCACGGCCGGGCGGATCGCCGTGCTCGAGCAGCTGCTGGCCCTCCCGCGGCTGTTCCGGCTGCCCGCCGTCGCCGACTGGGAGCCGCGGGCCCGCGCGAACCTGGCCGCCGAGCTGGCGCTGCTCAGGTCGCGTGCTTCTTCCGGCGCAGCCCCGCCGCCCGCAGACGGCTGAGCAGCTCACGCGCACCGACCGCCTGAGCGCCCGCCGTGACGGCGACGTCGTACAGGTCCTCGGGGATGTCGTAGTGGTCGCCCTGGAACGCCCGTCGCGGGATGCCGAGCTCCGCGTCGACGAAGGCGTGCAGCTCCTCGTAGGAGACATCGCTGACGAGGTGCGACCACCGGCGGCCGCGCCACGGCCAGACAGGACTGTCGATGAGCACGGCCACGCGTCGCAGTCTGCCCGCCCCGGATAGCGTCGTCGTCGTGAACAGGGAGATCCGCTGGGGAATCGTCGGGCCGGGCCGCATCGCCGAGAGCGTGATGCCCGACTTCGGCGTCGCGCCGGATGCCCGGCCGGTCGCCGTCGCGTCACGCTCGCAGGAGCGGGCCGACGCCTTCGCCGAGCGGCACCGGCTGGAGCGGGCCCATGGCTCCTACGCCGCGATCATCGAGGACCCGGACGTCGACGTCCTCTACCTCGCGACGCCGCACCCGCAGCACCACGCCCTGGCCATGGCCGCGCTGCGCGCCGGCAAGGCGCTGCTCGTGGAGAAGGCGTTCACCGCCACCACCGCCGGGGCGAGAGAGGTCGTCGACCTGGCGCGGGAGACGCAGACCTTCGTGATGGAGGCGATGTGGACCCGCTTCCAGCCGGCCGTCGTCACGCTGCGGGAGCTCGTCGCCGACGGCGCCATCGGCGAGGTGCGCTCGGTGCAGGCCGACCTGGGGGTGGCCCGCGAGTACGACCCCGCCGACCGGCTCTTCGCCCTCGAGCTGGGCGGCGGGGCGCTGCTGGACCTGGGCGTCTACGTCGTCTCCTTCGCGCAGATGCTGCTGGGCACCCCGGACCGCGTCGTCGCCACCGGATCGGTCTTCCCCTCGGGCGCGGACGCGGAGGCGGCCATCCTGCTCGGCTACGACGACGGCCGGAACGCCGCCCTCACGACGTCGCTGCGGTACGCGCTGCCCGGGACCGCCCGGGTGGTGGGGACGACGGGCTGGATCGACGTGCTCCCCCGCTTCCACCACCCGCAGACGATCGTCCTGCACCGCTCCGGGGCAGAGCCCGAGGAGATCACCCGCCCGCAGACCGGCGCCGGTTACGCGCACGAGCTGATCGAGGTGACCGAGTGCCTGCGCGCGGGGCGTACGGAGAGCGCGGTCATGCCGCTGGCCCACACCCTCGCGGTGCAGGACGTGCTGGGGCAGGCCGCCGACCAGCTGGGGGTGCAGCACACCGAGGCGGTCGACGTCCTCTGACCTCCGTGCGGGTGAATCCGCTTCAGCCGACGCCGCTTCATGCCGAAGACGAAAGGAGTAGCCGCACCCCGCGGCACGCGTTCGGAGGAGCACTCGTCCCATGGCACTTCTCGAGGGGCTGGCCGCCGTGGCCGCCAAGATCGCCGGTGCGAGCACCGTCGCCAAGGCCGCGGCCGGTCTGGGCATCGCCACCGCGTCCGTCACCGGGGCCGGTGCTGCTGGTGTGCTCCCCGACCCGGTGCAGGACACCGTTGCGAGCGCCGTCGAGACGGTGACGCCGTTCGACCTCCCGTCGTCCGAGGACGACGTCGCCTCCGGCGACGTGGTCGAGGTCGAGGTCGAGGAACCGGTGACCGACGCCCCCGAGGACTCCGGCGACGACGTTCCCGAGGACGAGCCAACAGGGGACGACGCGACCGAGGACTCCCCCGAGGACGACGGCACGGTGGACGAGGGCGGGCAGCACGGCCTGGAGAACGCCCTCCAGCACGCGAACGAGAACGCCCAGGCGACGCTGCAGGCGAACCTGGCCCGCCAGCAGCAGCGCGACGCGGACAAGGCCGCCCGCGAGGCCGCCCGGCAGCAGGAGAAGGCGGCCCGCGACGCCGAGGAGGCCGCACGGGACGCGGCCGAGGACGCCGCCGAGCAGGCACGGGACGCGGCCGAGGACGCCGCCGAGCAGGCCCGCGAGGCGGCCGAGGACGCGGCCGACGCTGCCGAGGACTCCGCGGAGCGTGCGGCCGGCCAGGGCGGTCACGGGCCCGGCAAGAAGAACTGACGGCTCAGGCGGGCTCGGCCCAGGCCAGCCCGGTCGCCTGGTCGGCCGTGGGCACCCGGGTCGGTGTCCCGCCCGCCCGGCGGACGCAGGCCGCGAAGCGCACCGCGTCGATCACCGCGGCGCACCCGGGGTCGTTGTTGAAGTAGACGAGCACGTCCTCGTCGCCGTACGTGGTGGCGAGGCGGTCGGCCCACAACTGCAGCGTCTCCGCGCGGTAGCCCCACTGCTCGAAGCCGTGGTGGAAGCGGAGGTAGCCCCAGTCCGTGGTGCGCCAGAGCGGGGCGACCGGCTGCTCCTCGCGGTCCGCCCAGCAGAGGGCGGCTCCGTAGCGCTCCAGCAGTGCCCGGATGTCGTCGGTCCACCACGACTCGTGCCGAGGCTCCACCGCCACGCGCGTCCCACCGGGGAACTGGGCCAGGCAGTCGCGCAGCAGGTCGGCGTCGGCCTTCAGCGTGGGCGGGAGCTGCAGGAGGATCGTGTCGAGCTTGGTCTCCAGCCCCTCCGCGCGTCCCATGAGGCGGGCGACGGGCTCCTCCGGTTCGCGCAGCCGCTTGATGTGGGTGAGGAAGCGACTGGCCTTGACCGCCCACCGGAAATCGTCGGGCGTGCGGTCCTTCCACTTCACGAACGTCTCGTGCTCGGGCAGCCGGTAGAAGGCGTTGTTGCTCTCCACCGTCGCGAAGTGCTGGACGTAGTGCTCCAGCCACAGTCGCTGCGGGAGCTTCTGCGGGTAGAAGGCGCCGCGCCAGTCGCGGTACTGCCAGCCCGAGGTCCCGATGATCACGGTCACCGGGTGGCCCTTCCCCCGACGACGGCGCCCCACACCGGGTTGAGCCGGTCGGGCGACACCCGACCCGCGTCACGGCAGGGCTCAGGAGTCCGACGAGCGGGCTGACCCTCGGGGAACGCCGACAGGGGCGGCCCGCCGAAGCGGACCGCCCCTGTCGGTGAGGGACCTGGAACGGCCCCTCCGCAGGGTCCCGGGCCGAGCGTGCGAGGTCCGGGGGGCGGAGGGGTCCTTCTAGAAGTCCATGCCGCCCATGCCACCCATGTCGCCGCCGCCGGCAGCGGCCGCGGAGGCCTTCTCCGGCTTGTCGGCGATGACGGCCTCGGTGGTGAGGAAGAGCGCCGCGATGGAGGCGGCGTTCTGCAGCGCCGAGCGGGTCACCTTGGCGGGGTCGATGATTCCGGCGGCGACCAGGTCCACGTACTCGCCGGTGGCGGCGTTGAGGCCGTGCCCGGTCTCGGAGTTGCGGACCTTCTCCGCCACGACGCCGCCCTCGAGGCCGGCGTTGATGGCGATCTGCTTCAGCGGCGCCTCGAGCGCGACGCGCACGATGTTGGCACCGGTCGCCTCGTCACCCTCGAGCTCGAGCTTCTCGAACGCGACGGCCGTGGCCTGCGCGAGAGCGACGCCACCACCGGCGACGATGCCCTCCTCGACGGCGGCCTTGGCGTTGCGCACGGCGTCCTCGATGCGGTGCTTGCGCTCCTTGAGCTCGACCTCGGTCGCGGCACCGGCCTTGATGACGGCGACGCCACCGGCGAGCTTGGCCAGACGCTCCTGGAGCTTCTCGCGGTCGTAGTCGGAGTCCGACTTCTCGATCTCGGCGCGGATCTGGTTGACGCGACCCTGGATCTGGTCGGCGTCACCGGCACCCTCGACGATCGTCGTCTCGTCCTTGGTGACGACGACCTTGCGGGCGCGGCCCAGCAGCTCGACGCCGGCGCTCTCGAGCTTGAGGCCGACCTCCTCGCTGATGACCTGACCACCGGTGAGGATGGCGATGTCGCCGAGCATGGCCTTGCGGCGGTCACCGAAGCCCGGGGCCTTGACGGCGACGGACTTGAAGGTGCCACGGATCTTGTTCACGACCAGGGTCGCGAGGGCCTCACCCTCGACGTCCTCGGCGATGATGGCCAGGGACTTGCCGCCCTGCATGACCTTCTCCAGCAGCGGGAGCAGGTCCTTGACCGAGCTGATCTTCGAGTTCACGACGAGCACGTACGGGTCGTCGAGGACGGCCTCCATGCGCTCGGCGTCGGTCACGAAGTAGGGCGAGATGTAGCCCTTGTCGAAGCGCATGCCCTCGGTGAGCTCGAGCTCGAGACCGAAGGTGTTGCTCTCCTCGACGGTGATGACACCTTCCTTGCCGACCTTGTCCATGGCCTCGGCGATGAGCTCACCGATGGCGGGGTCAGCGGCGGAGATCGAGGCAGTGGCGGCGATCTGCTCCTTGGTCTCGACGTCCTTGGCGGTCGAGAGCAGGTACTCGCTGACCGAGGCGACGGCCTTCTCGATGCCCTTCTTGAGGGCCATCGGGTTGGCGCCGGCGGCGACGTTGCGCAGACCCTCGCGAACGAGCGCCTGGGCGAGCACGGTGGCGGTGGTGGTGCCGTCACCCGCGACGTCGTCGGTCTTCTTCGCGACCTCCTTGACGAGCTCGGCCCCGATCTTCTCCCACGGGTCCTCGAGCTCGATCTCCTTGGCGATGCTCACGCCGTCGTTGGTGATCGTGGGGGCGCCCCACTTCTTCTCCAGGACGACGTTCCGGCCCTTGGGACCGAGGGTCACCTTGACGGCGTCGGCGAGGGTGTTCATGCCCCGCTCGAGGCCGCGGCGCGCCTCTTCCTCGAAGGCGATCATCTTGGCCATGTGGTGATGTCCTCCATGCATTGATCGCTGCACGGCCGGGTTGGTGCCCGCGACGGACGACACCGGGGAACGCGGACTCCCTTGCGTCCGCGCGCCAGTGCCTCACCGTTCCGACCTGATTGGCACTCGGGAGTCCCGAGTGCCAGAAACGAGTCTGGCACTCGACCCCGGCGAGTGCAAGAACGGGTCCCCCGACGAACGATCCGCCGGACGACGAAGGCCCGGCCCCCGAACGGGGACCGGGCCTTCGAGCGACTGCGATCAGGCGGCGGTGACGCCGTCCGCCTGGGGGCCCTTGGCACCCTGGACGACCTCGAAGTTGACCCGCTGGCCCTCTTCGAGGCTCTTGTACCCGTCCATCTGGATGGCCGAGTAGTGGACGAAGACGTCCTGGCCGCCGTCGACGGCGATGAAGCCGAAGCCCTTCTCGGCGTTGAACCACTTCACGGTGCCCTGTGCCACGTGTGCTCCCACGTTCGTGCGTACGGACGGTCCCGCTGGGTCGGGGACCGGGCCTAGCTCTTCCGCCCGTCGATCACGAACATGGAACTGGAACCGCGCGAGAACGTACAACAGGAAAGCGCTGGTGGCGGCCCTCCTGCGCCGGACCGTTACCGGAACGGGCGACGTGTCGCGTCGCGGGCTCTCAGCCGATGAGGCCGGCGGCCCGCGCGGACTTCAGCGACGGCTCGACCCGGTGCGTGGGACCGACCACCGGCTCCAGCGGGTCGAGGGTCTTGAGGCCCTCGCCGGTGTTCAGGACGACGGTCTCCTTCGCCGGGTCCAGCTGCCCGCCCTCGACCAGCCTGCGCAGGACGGCGACGGTGACGCCACCGGCGGTCTCGGCGAAGACGCCCGTGGTGCGGGCCAGGTCGCGGATGCCCTGCACGATCTCGTCGTCACCGACGCGGGCGACCGCTCCCCCGGTGCGCCGGATGGCGTCCAGCGCGTAGGGCCCGTCGGCGGGGTTGCCGATGTTGAGCGACTTGGCGATCCCGGTGGGCTTGACCGGCTTGACGACGTCCCAGCCGTTGTCGAACGCGGTGGCGATCGGGTCGCAGCCGGCCGACTGGGCGCCGAAGATCGTCCACTCGGTGGCCTCGACGATGCCGGCCGCCCGCAGCTCGCGGAACGCCTTGTCCACCTTGGTCAGCAGGGAGCCCGACGCCATCGGGATGACGACCTGGGCCGGGATGCGCCAGCCGAGCTGCTCGGCGATCTCGTAGCCCATCGTCTTCGAACCCTCGGCGTAGTACGGCCGCACGTTCTGGTTGACGAAGGCGGTGTCCTCGAACTCGTCGGTCTCGGCGAGCTCGCTGGTCAGCCGGTTGACGTCGTCGTAGGAGCCGTCGACGGCCACGAGCGTCTGGCCGTAGACGGCCGACTGCACGACCTTGCCCGGCTCGAGGTCGCTCGGGATGAAGACGTAGGAGGGCAGTCCGACACGGGCGGCGTGCGCGGCCACCGAGTTGGCCAGGTTGCCGGTGGAGGCGGCGGCGATCTTCTTGTAGCCCAGGCCCTTGGCGGCGGTGGCCGCGAGGCTGACCACGCGGTCCTTGAACGAGTGCGTCGGATTCGCCGAGTCGTCCTTGACCCACAGCCCGCCGGTGAGCCCGAGCTCCCCGGCCAGCCGGTCGGCACGCACCAGCGGGGTCATCCCGGGGTCCAGCGAGACGCGGGACGCGGGGTCCTGCCCGACCGGGAGCAGCGCGACGTAGCGCCAGATGTTCTGCGGGCCGGCCTCGATCTGCTCGCGGGTCACGGCCTTCATGACCTCGGGGTCGTAGTCGACCTCCAGGGGACCGAAGCACTCGGCGCAGGCGTGCTCAGCGATCAGGCCGAAGGTGGCGCCGCAGTTGCGACAGACCAGGCCGCGCGCCGGGCACGGCGGAACGGGGCCGCCGGCGCTGGAGTCGGCCTGGACGGATCCGGGAGCGGTCAGAGTCATGCGACGACTACCTCCTCATCTTCCCCGCATCGGGCCGTCGAGCCGCGCGGGACGGAATTGGCACCTCCCGCTGCGCGAGCGCAGTCGGCGGTTGCCGGGGCTTCATCGGGCCGTGTCCCTCTGCCCCTCTGGATGAGTGAACAGCGTGCACTGTACCCAGTGCACGACGACGGGCGGCGGCCGGACAGGATGACCTGGTGAGCGTGCGCGTCGTCTACACCGATCTCGACGGGACGATGGTGGGGCCACGGGGCTCCTTCTGGCACACGGCGGGGCGTGAGCTGACCGACGGGCCGGCTGCCGCCCTGCTGGACCTGCACCGCGCCGGCGTCGCACTGGTGCTGGTCAGCGGCCGCACCTACGAGCAGGTCGTAGAGGCCGCGCGCATCTTCGCCGCCGACGGCGCCATCGCCGAGCTGGGCGCCACGATCGGCTGGGGCTCCGGACGCACTCCGCACCGGCTGCGCGGCGAGCTGCCCGAGCGCTACGGCGACCGCACGCCCATGGACGTGATGGCCGAGCTCGGCGTCGTCGAGGAGCTGATCGCCGCCCACGCCGGCCGGCTCGAGTGGCACGCGCCCTGGCACACCACCCACGACTCCGACGCCCTGCTCCGCGGCCGGGTGGACTCGCTCGGCGTCGACGCCTGGCTGGCCGAGCAGGGTGCGGGTTGGCTGACGCTCAAGGACAACGGGGCGATCCCCGCGTCGTCCCGGTTCGGTCTGCACGACGACCCCGCGCCGCCGCGGGTGTACCACCTGATGCCGCGCGGCATCTCCAAGGGCGCCGCCATCGCGTGGGACCTCGAGCGGCGCGGCCTGTCCCCCGACGACGCGATCGCGATCGGCGACAGCGTCAGCGATCTGGACATGGCACCCGCGGTGGGCCGGCTGTGGATCACCGCCAACGGGGCCGGCGTCGACGGCATGACCGGGCTCGTGGCGGCGATCCCGAACGTCGCCGTCACCGACGGCCCGATGGGCGAGGGCTGGGCCCAGGCGGTCCGCGCCAACCTGTAGGAACTTCCGGTACCGGAAGTCCTTACCGGGGCCTCCGTCAGCTGGTGACGTCGCGGCGGGCGAAGTGCCGGAAGCCCAGCGCGGTGAAGATCGCGACGTAGACCAGCGACTGGATCACGCCGCGGAACATGTCGCCGGAGTCGATCGGCGTCTGCAGCAGGTCGGTCCAGGCGAACTCCTCCGCCGTCGGGAACCAGTCCCGGATCGAGCCCAGCTGCTCCACCTGGTCGAGGATCGCGAAGACGACCATGGTGAAGACCGCACCACCGACGGCGGCCAGCGGCGCGTCGGTGATGGTGGAGAACCAGAACGCCAGCGCGCCGACGACGAGCAGGTGCACGGCGAGGTAGCCGAGCATGCCGGCCAGCCGCAGCATGCCGTCGCCCTGGTCCAGGGTGATCCCGACCGGCGTCCGGATGTCGTCGAACCCGAACGCGAGACCGCCGGCGACCACGGCCACCGCGGCCAGCGTCAGCAGCGCCGCGACCGACTGCGCCAGGGCGGCGAACCACTTCTGGCGGAGCAGGCGCATCCGCGGCACCGGCGTGGCCAGGGCGTAGCGCAGCGAGCCCCACTGGGCCTCGGTGGCCACCGTGTCGCCGAAGAACAGCGAGTAGACGACGACGAGGAAGAACCCGGTGGTCGCGAACAGCACGAACAGGGTGAAGTTCAGCCCGCTGGAGGTGGCGACGTCGACCAGGTTGATGCGGCTGTTCTCCGCAGCCTCCTCGCTCGCGCCCAGCTTCAGCGCGCCGATGAGGACCAGCGGCAGGGCGGCCATGAGGGCGAAGACGCCGAGGGTGCGGCGGCGCTTGAACTGCCGGCGCAGCTCCACCGACAGCCGCAGCGTCCGCTCCGGCCGGTACCCGGCGACCGCTCCGGTCGGCTGCACGTGGTCGCTGACGGTCATGACTCCCCCACCAGCGCGAGGAACGCGTCCTCGAGCCGTCGTCGTGGCGTGAACTGGTCGACGGCGATGCCCGCGGCGACCAGCGCCTGCAGCGCGTCGGACCGGCGTGCGCCGTCCAGCTCCGCGACCAGCCCCTCGTCGGTGCGGGCGGCGGTCACCCCGGGCACCGCGCCGAGCACGGCGATGGCCCGGTCGGTGTCGGCGCCGTCGGCCAGACCGACGAGCACCGATCCTCCGGTGCCGACGATCTCCTCCACGGTGCCCTGCGCGATCTTCGCACCCCTGGCCATGACGACGACGTGGCTGCAGGTCTGCTCGATCTCGCTGAGCAGGTGGCTGGAGACGATGACCGTGCGACCGGTGGCAGCGTAGTCGCGCAGCACCTCACGCATGGCGTGGATCTGCGGCGGATCCAGACCGTTGGTCGGCTCGTCGAGCACCAGCAGGTCGGGCAGCCCCAGCATCGCCTGGGCGATGGCGACGCGCTGGCGCATGCCCTGGCTGTAGCGGCGCACCGGCCGGTCGATCGCCGAGCCGAGCCCGGCGACCGCGATCGCCTCCTCCATGTGCGCGTCCTCCGCCGGGCGACCGGTGGCGGCCCAGTAGAGGGTGAGGTTGTCGCGGCCGGAGAGGTGCGGCTGCAGCCCGGTGCCCTCGACGAAGGAACCCAGTCGAGACAGCACCGGGGCGCCCGGACCCGCGGCGTGCCCGAAGATGCTGATCCGCCCCTCGGTCGGGCGGATGAGGCCCATGAGCATGCGCAGCGACGTCGTCTTGCCGGCGCCGTTGGGGCCCAGCAGCCCGAGCACCTGGCCCGTGCGGACCTCGAAGGACAGGTCCCGCACGGCGACGAAGCCGTCCTTGTAGGCCTTGGTCACGCCCTCGAACCGCAGCGGCACGTCCTCGCCGTCGGGGTCGGCGGCCGAGAGCTGACGACGTCGTCGGCTTCCCCACCACTTCGCGGCCAGCCAGCCGAGCAGCCCCAGCCCCGCGAGCACGCCGAGCAGCACCCACCAGCGCGCCGAACCGCCGGTCCCCTCGGACTTCCCGCCCACCTCGGGGACGGCGAGGTCGGCACCGTCGGCCGAGGCGAGCCCGACCGAGTAGGCGCCGGCCGCGGTCGGCAGCGCGAAGGCCTGGTCGGTGGAGGACACGAGGACCCGCATGGTGTGGCCGGTCTCGAACCGGTGCACGATCGCGGGCAGGGTGACGCTGACCTGCGTGGGCTCCGCGGGGTCGGCGGAGATGCCGGTCAGCGCCAGCGGCGCGACCAGTCCGCTCGGCAGCGTCATGCTCCCGTCGGGGCCGACGTCGTAGAGCTTGGCGAACAGCGTTGCCGTGCCGCCTGGTGCCGCCACCTGCAGGTCGACCGTCGAGGCGCCGACGACCTCCACGGGAGCGTCCAGCGGCGCGCTGTCGAAGGCCGCGTACTGGCCCGGGATCTCCAGCGTGGTCCCGCCCAGCGCGGCCGTGAGCGCGCCCAGCCCGGGGACGGTCGTCAGCGCGGCGGGCGTCCCGCCGGCCGGGTTGACCACCGGCTGCAGCGGCCCCTCGACGCGCACCTGGCGACGGGTCGCGGGCTCCTCGCCGGCCAGTCCCGGGTACCGGTCGGCGACGACGGTGCGGCTCCCGCCCTGCACTCGGCCCAGGCCGCTGCCGATGCCGGTGGGTGCCGGGTACTCGAAGCCGGTGCCGGGGTCGGGGCCTCGGGCGGGGTCGTCAGCAGAGCGGAGGTACCAGTCGAACCAGCCGCCGACCTGCTCGCGCAGCGCCTCGGTCTGGTCCTCCGACGCCGAGGAGTCGTGGCCGCCCTCGTACCAGACCACCTTGACCGGGGTGCCGTTCGCGGCGATGCCGCGGGCGTTGGCGTCGGCCTGGCCGAGCCCGAAGAGCGAGTCCTGGGTGCCCTGGATCAGCAGCGTGGGCGCCTCGATGCGGTCGAGCACACCGGCCGGGCTGCTGCGATCGAGCACCGCGGCCACCTCGGGCGTGAGCGTGCCGGCCTCGGCGGCGGCCTGGTAGGCGGCACAGATGTCGGCCCGGAACCGGCCGCAGGTGAGCAGCTGCTCGACCGCCTCCGGGTTCTGCGCGGCGCGCTCCAGCAGCTCCGGCGGGATGGCGCCCATGGCCCGGCCGCCGGCCGGCGCCGAGGCGGCGCCGCCCGTGTCCGCGTCGCCGCCCGCGTCCCCGCCCTCGTCGTCGTCCCCCGCCGGGGCACCGAAGCCGCCGAGCAGACCGCCGGCCGGCGAGGACCCGATCCCGAAGAAGAGCCCGGCCCACAGCCGCTTGTAGACACCGGCGTCGACCGTCTGCGGGGTGGCGGCCACCGTGTCGGCGTCGGGAGTGCCGGTCTGCGAGGGGAAGAGCGCCGTGGTCAGCGAGTTCCAGGTGATCTGCGGCGCGATGGCGTCGACGCGGTCGTCGTAGGCCGCGCCCAGCAGCGCCAGCCCGCCGCCGTAGGAACCGCCGGCGACGCCCACGCGAGGGTCGCCGTCGGCGTCGAGCTGCACGTCGTCGCGCTCGGCCAGCAGGTCCAGCAGCGTGGAGAGGTCAGCGATCTCGTACCGGGGATCGTTCAGGCCGATCTGGCCGGTGCTCTCACCGAAGCCGCGGGCGGAGAAGGTGAGCACCACGTACCCGCGCTCGGCGAGCGCCGTGGCGTCGTCGGCGACCGAGCGCTTGCTGCCACCGAACCCGTGCGCCAGGACCACGGCTGGTGCCGGGTCCTCGGTGTCGGGCAGGTACAGCGTGGTGTCCAGCTCCACGGCGTCCGCCCCGGATCCGGAGGGGACGCGGGCGTCCTCGGTCCGGATCTCGGCAGCGGCCGCCGACGGCGCGAACGCGACGGTGGCGGAGGACAGGAGGACGGCGAGCAGGGCGGCGAGCGGAGCGCGTCCACCCGCACGCACGGGCCCGCGGAGGGAACGCACGAAGCGGCCAACGGCCGGGACGCCGCGCGGGTTCCGCGCGGCCCCGGTCGCAGGCGTCAGGGGGTCCAGTTACCGGTGGCGACGATGACCAGGCCCGGGGCCGGCACGTCGGTGACCTCGAAGAACCGGGCGGCGGGACCGGCCAGCTCGGGGAACTGGGCGACCAGCTCGGTCGCGGCCTGGCGCTGCGCCTCGTCGCCCTCGGTGTAGAAGACCGTGGTGGTGGCGACCGGGGTGCCCTCGTAGGCGCCGACGCCCGGGGACTCCCAGCCACCCGCGACGACGGCGGAGGAGATCTTGCCGGCCAGGCCGGTCACCTTGGTGGCGTTGAGGACGGTCACCGGGAGCTTGGCGCCCGTGGCGACCTCGGGCTCCAGGGAGATCGGCTCGTTGGCCAGCGGCGGGAGCTCGGCCGTGGGGATGGCGGGGACGGCGACGCTGGTCGGGGCGGCCGGCGCCTGCGCGCTGGCCTCCTTCGCGGGCGGCTTCGTGACGGTGTAGACGCCGAGGACGGCGAGCGCGACGACCGCCATGGCGACGAGGCTCTTGAGGATCAGACGGGGCTTGCGCTCCTCCTCGTCCTCGAAGATGACCTCGGGGGTGCCGTTCTTCTTGGCGGCGCGGCGGCGCGCGGAGTCCGCGGCCTGGCGCTCCGCACGGTAAGCGGCGCGACCGGCCTTCGCCGGGCCCCGGACGGCGGCGGGAGCCTCGTGGTCGTCGAGCTCGAGGTCGTCGTCGTACTCGTCCTCGTAGGCCTCGTCGTAGTCGACGTACTCCTCGACGTCGGCGGAGCGCTTCGCCCCGGTGTTCCGCTCGGGGATCGCGGTGGTCATCGGGGGGACCAGGGCCTGCGGCAGGTCCAGGTCGGTTCCCAGGTCGAACGCGGCCCGGGCGGAGCCGTCGGCGCGGGAGGGCTTCGTCCAGTCGCCGTAGGACGACGAGGGGGCGCCGGACGGGGTGGTCTGACGCGGCACGCGGGGAACGCGGGGGGCGGGACGCGGAGCGCGGCTGGGGCCCGTCGTGACCAGCGCCTCGTCCTCGACCCACGAGCCCGAGGGCGTCAACGAGGGCGCGGCGGCCTTGGCGGCGGAGTGCACCGGCTTGGCGAAGAGGGCGTCACCGGCCGACACCGGTGCCACGACGTCCGGGCGGGCCGGCGTCACCAGCTAGCACCAGTGCCCTTATACACATATGACGCTGCCGGCGAAGACGATATGGTGTGACACGGTGGAATCAAGCCAATTAAAAAGAAAACAAAATATAAAGACTTATAGTGAATCATATAGCATAAACAA
>NZ_POQU01000005.1 GCF_002938425.1 Blastococcus atacamensis
TTATGTTACACATGATGTGTCTCGACTTGGCTATGTTTCTATCTTACTTTATATTTAGTCATAAAAGATACGGCTACCATGAGGATCTACACGATCCTCTTCGTCGACAGCGTCAGATGCGTATAAGTGACAGCCGTCGACCCGCCCCTCACCCTCGTCCCCGTGGTCCGCCGCCCCGTCGTCGCCCTGGTCGAGCACCCCGTCGGGGAGCAGCTCCTCCGCGACCACCCCGTCCGAGAACGAGGCGCTCCTGCAGCTGGCGGCCGCACGGTCGGACTCCCTCTCGGACCTCGTCCTGGACGAGCGCTGGGTGGCCCAGGTGGCGTCGAAGAGCGTCGGCATCACCGATCCCCTGCAGACGGCGCAGAACGGGACGCACACCTTCTACGCGGCCGACATCCTGGCCGAGAGCAACGCCGCCTTCTCCGTGGCCGACGGCGCCCCGGTGCTGGTGCTCACGTCCACCGACTTCGGGAAGCGGTCGTTCGCCGCGGACGGCGAGCCGTACTGGGTGACCCTGGTGGACGCCGGGTTCAGCGGCAGCGAGGACGTCGAGCTGTGGTGCGCGCGGGCCTACCCGTCACTGGACGCGGAGGAGCTGGCCAACACCTGCGCGGCCCGCACCCTCGCCCCGCCGCACGACTGAGGCTTTCCGGCGGGGTGCGCTCCGGCCCCGCCGGGCCTGGCTCAGGCGTGCGCGGCGTCGAACTGGCGGAGCTCCTTCTTCAGCTCGTTCAGCTCGTCGCGCAGCCGCGCGGCCACCTCGAACTGCAGCTCCCGAGCCGCCGCCAGCATCTGTTCGTTCATCGCCTGGATCATGTCGGCCAACTCGGCCCGAGGCAGACCCTGCACGTCGATCGACCCGGCCTTGGCCTTGGCCTTGGACGACAGCCCCGGCACCGGCGACTTCCCGCGCGACTGCTGGCGCCCCGAGCCGCCCAGCAGCTCGGTCGCCGCCTCGGTCTCCTCGGCTGCCTTGTAGATGCCGTCGAGGATGTCGACGATCTTCTTCCGCAGCGGCTGCGGGTCGACGCCGTGCGCCGTGTTGTAGGCGATCTGCTTCTCGCGCCGCCGGTTGGTCTCGTCGATCGCCTGCGCCATCGACGGGGTGATCTTGTCGGCGTACATGTGCACTTGGCCCGACACGTTGCGCGCCGCGCGGCCGATGGTCTGGATCAGCGACTTGCCCGACCGCAGGAAGCCCTCCTTGTCGGCGTCGAGGATGGCGACCAGCGACACCTCCGGAAGGTCGAGGCCCTCGCGCAGCAGGTTGATGCCGACCAGCACGTCGTACTCGCCCTGCCGGAGCTCGCGGAGCAGCTCGACGCGGCGCAGCGTGTCGACCTCGGAGTGCAGGTACCGCACCTTGATACCGAGCTCGAGCAGGTAGTCGGTGAGGTCCTCGGACATCTTCTTGGTCAGCGTCGTGACCAGGATCCGCTCGTCCTTCTCGGTACGGATGCGGATCTCGTGCACGAGGTCGTCGATCTGGCCCTTGGTCGGCTTGACCACGACCTCGGGGTCGATCAGGCCGGTGGGCCGGATGACCTGCTCCACGACGTCGCCCTGCACCTTGCCGAGCTCGTAGTCACCCGGGGTGGCCGAGAGGTAGACGGTCTGCTTGATCCGGTCGGTGAACTCCTCCCACTTCAGCGGGCGGTTGTCCATCGCCGACGGCAGCCGGAAGCCGTGCTCGACCAGCGTCCGCTTGCGGCTCATGTCGCCCTCGTACATGCCGCCGATCTGCGGCACGGTCACGTGCGACTCGTCGACGACGAGGAGGAAGTCGTCGGGGAAGTAGTCGATGAGACAGGCGCCGGCCGAGCCGGGCTTCCGGCCGTCGATGTGCCGCGAGTAGTTCTCGATGCCGGAGCAGAAGCCGACCTGGCGCATCATCTCGATGTCGTAGGTGGTGCGCATGCGCAGCCGCTGCGCCTCCAGCAGCTTGCCCTGCCTGTCCAGCTCCGCCAGGCGCTGCTCGAGCTCGGCCTCGATGCCGCGGATGGCCCGCTCCATGCGGTCGGGACCCGCGACGTAGTGGCTCGCCGGGAAGACGAACAGCTCCTCGACCTCGCGCACGACCTCACCGGTGAGCGGGTGCAGGTAGTACAGCCGCTCGACCTCGTCACCGAACATCTCGATCCGGACGGCGAGCTCCTCGTACACCGGGAAGATCTCGATGGTGTCGCCCCGGACCCGGAAGGTGCCGCGGGTGAACGAGAGGTCGTTGCGGGTGTACTGCTCGGTGACCAGCGTGCGCAGCAGCTCGTCGCGGTCCCGCTCCTCCCCCAGCTTGATCTTCAGCGCCCGCTCGACGTACTCCTGCGGCGTGCCCAGGCCGTAGATGCAGGAGACCGTCGAGACCACCACGACGTCGCGCCGGGTGAGCAGGCTGTTGGTCGCCGAGTGCCGCAGCCGCTCGACCTCCTCGTTGATGGAGGAGTCCTTCTCGATGTAGGTGTCCGTCTGCGGGACGTAGGCCTCGGGCTGGTAGTAGTCGTAGTACGAGACGAAGTACTCCACCGCCGCGTCGGGCAGCAGTTCCCTGAACTCGTTGGCCAGCTGCGCGGCGAGCGTCTTGTTGGGCGCCATGACGAGCGTGGGCCGCTGCACCTGCTCGATGAGCCAGGCGGTCGTCGCCGACTTGCCGGTACCCGTCGCGCCGAGGAGCACGGTGTCCTGCGCGCCCGAGTTCACCCGCTCGGCGAGCGCCTGGATGGCGGCCGGCTGGTCACCGGCGGGCTGGAACTCGCTGACGACGCGGAAACGCCCCTGGGTGGGCCGGAGGTCGGTGGTCGTGCGCACGGGGACGACGGTACGTCGGTGGTGTGACAGAACGCGTCGCGAGCGGTGTCGGGCAGCCGACGGGACGGCCGGGGAGGACGGGACAGAGCGGGTACTTGTCTCCTTCCGCCGTCACCCCCTAGCGTGCCTGCACGCAGGAGCGGTCCGCTCGGGGACCAGCGCCACCCGGGCCTCGACCCGGGCGAGGTCGGCCCCGCTGCGCCTGCACCCCTGGCCGGACCTGCGCCCGACGCCCCCGCGGCACTGCCGCGGGGGCGTCGTCGTCGCCGGCAGCGCACCGGCTCCCGCCTGGTCAGGAACCCGGCACGACTCACACCCGGTCCAGGTGTGGCGGGGCCCCCGCGCGGGCAACCGGTCTCCGACGTCCGTCCCCGGCCGGTGGCGTCAGCACGCGCGCCGGCCACCGCCCCGCGCCCCCGGGGCCCCTGCGCAGGAGGAACACCACACGATGACCCAGGTATGGCCGGGTAGCGCCTACCCCCTCGGCGCCACCTACGACGGCACCGGCACGAACTTCGCCATCTTCAGCGAGGTCGCCGAGAAGGTCGAGCTGTGCCTCTTCGACGAGCAGGGCAACGAGGAGCGGATCCGGCTCCCCGAGATGGACGGCTACGTCTGGCACGCCTTCCTCCCCGGCATCCACCCCGGGCAGAAGTACGGCTTTCGCGTGCACGGGCCCTACGAGCCGGAGCAGGGCCTGCGCTGCAACCCGAACAAGCTGCTGCTCGACCCGTACGCCAAGGCGATCGACGGCCAGATCGACTGGGACCCGTCGGTCTTCGGCTACGACTTCGAGACCAAGGAGCGCAACGACGAGGACTCGGCCGCGCACATGCCGAGGTCCGTCGTCGTCAACCCGTTCTTCGACTGGGGCGTGGACCGCCCGCCGAGGACGCCCTACAACAAGACGGTCATCTACGAGGCCCACGTCAAGGGCCTGACGATGACCCACCCGCGGGTTCCCGAGGAGCTGCGCGGCACCTACGCCGGCATCGCGCACCCGGCGGTCATCGAGCACCTGCAGGACCTGGGCGTCACGGCCATCGAGCTCATGCCGGTGCACCAGTTCGTGCAGGACGACACCCTGCTGCAGAAGGGGCTGCGCAACTACTGGGGCTACAACACGATCGGCTTCTTCGCGCCGCACAACGAGTACGCCCAAACCGCCAACGGCCAGCAGGTGCAGGAGTTCAAGGGCATGGTCCGCGCCCTGCACGAGGCGGGCATCGAGGTCATCCTCGACGTCGTCTACAACCACACCGCCGAGGGCAACCACCTGGGCCCGACGCTGTCGTTCAAGGGCATCGACAACCGGACCTACTACCGGCTGGTCGAGGGCGACGAGCAGTACTACATGGACACCACCGGGACCGGGAACTCGCTCAACGTGCGGGCCCCCCAGTCCCTGCAGCTGATCATGGACTCGCTGCGCTACTGGGTCACCGAGATGCACGTCGACGGCTTCCGCTTCGACCTCGCCTCCACCCTGGCGCGCCAGTTCCACGAGGTCGACCGGCTGTCTGCGTTCTTCGACCTGGTGCACCAGGACCCCGTCGTCAGCCAGGTCAAGCTGATCGCCGAGCCCTGGGACATCGGGGACGGCGGCTACCAGGTCGGCAACTTCCCGGCGCTGTGGACCGAGTGGAACGGCAAGTACCGCGACACCGTCCGTGACTTCTGGCGGGGCGAGGGCGGGACGATCGGCGAGTTCGCCGACCGCATCTCCGGCTCGGCCGACCTCTACCAGCACTCCGGGCGCCGTCCCGTCGCCAGCATCAACTTCGTCACCGCGCACGACGGCTTCACGATGAGGGACCTGGTCTCCTACAACGAGAAGCACAACGAGGCCAACGGCGAGGGCAACAACGACGGCGAGAGCCACAACCGCAGCTGGAACGGCGGCGTCGAGGGCGAGACCGACGACCCGCAGGTCCTGCACCTGCGAGCCCGCCAGCAGCGCAACTTCATCGCCACCCTGATGCTCAGCCAGGGCGTGCCGATGCTCCTGCACGGCGACGAGCTGGGCCGGTCGCAGGGCGGCAACAACAACGGCTACTGCCAGGACTCGCCGCTGACCTGGATCGACTGGGAGAAGGTCGACGAAGGGCTGCTGGAGTTCACCAAGAAGGTCACCCAGCTGCGTTGCGACCACCCGACGTTCCGCCGCCGCCGCTTCTTCCACGGCCGCCCGGTGCGCCGCGGTCAGGGCGAGCCGGTGCCGGACATCGACTGGCTCACCCCCGAGGGCGAGCAGATGGCCGACGACGACTGGGACGTCGGCTACGCGAAGTCCCTCGCCGTCTACCTCAACGGCGTGGGCATCCGGGAGATGGACGAGCGCGGCGAGTACGTCAAGGACGACCACTTCTACCTGGCGTTCAACGCCTCGGACCAGCCGATCGAGTTCACGCTGCCGGGCTCTGACTACGGGCAGACCTGGACGGTCGTCCTGGACACCGCCGAGATGGAGGAGGCCGAGCCGGTGGAGGTCAAGCCGGGCGAGACCGTGACCGTCGACGGCCGGGCCATCGTCGTGCTGACCGGACCGGCCCTGTGACCGGCCCGGTGCTCGCCCCCGGTGAGGAGCGCCGTCGCGGCGTGCCCGCGGCCACCTACCGGCTGCAGGTGCACGCGGACTTCCGGCTCCAGGACGCCGCCGAGCTCGCCGGGTATCTCGCCGACCTCGGCGTCACGCACGCCTACTCCTCTCCGCTGCTGCGCTCGGCCGAGGGCAGCAACCACGGCTACGACACCGTGGACCACGCCCACATCGACGAGGCCCGCGGCGGGCAGGCCGGCTTCGACCGGTTCGTCGGCGCGCTGCACGAGCACGGTCTCGGGCTGGTCCTGGACCTGGTGCCCAACCACATGGGCGTCGACGACCCCGCGGCCGCGCCGTGGTGGTGGGACGTGCTGCAGCACGGGCAGGACTCCGAGCACGCCGGCGCCTTCGACATCGACTGGGAGTTCGGCGGCGGCAAGGTCCGCATCCCGGTGCTCGGGTCGGCCGACGACGTCGAGAAGCTGGAGGTGGTGGACGGCGAGCTGCGCTACTACGACAACCGCTTCCCGATCGCGCCCGGTACCGAGGGGGGAACCCCGCAGGAGGTGCATGCGCGCCAGCACTACGAGCTGGTGGACTGGCGCCGCGCCGACTCCGACCTGAACTACCGGCGCTTCTTCGCCATCAACACCCTCGCCGGGCTCCGGGTCGAGGACCCCGGCGTCTTCGACGCCACCCACGAACTGGTGCTGCAGCTCGTGCGCGCCGGCGCCGTGGACGGTCTGCGGATCGACCACCCGGACGGCCTCGCCGATCCCAAGGGCTACCTCGACCGGCTGGCCGAGGCGTCGGACAACCGGTGGACGGTCGTCGAGAAGATCCTGGAGCCGGGCGAGGACCTGCCCGGGTCCTGGCGGACGGCGGGTACCACGGGGTACGACGCGCTGGCCGAGGTCGACAAGGTGCTCATCGACCCGGCCGGCGAGCCGGCCTTCACCGCCCTGGACACGGAGCTCGCGGGCAAGGAGGTCGACTACGCGCAGTTGGTCCACGACTGCAAGCGCGAGGTCACCGACGGCATGCTCGGTTCGGAGGTCGCCCGCCTGGTGCGGGTCATCGGTGAGCTGCCCGGGATCGATCCCGCCCAGCAGACGGAGGCGCTCGCCGAGCTGCTGGCGAGTTTCGGCGTCTACCGCAGCTACCTGCCCGACGGCCGCGAGCACCTCGACACCACGGTCGCCGCTGTGCGCGAGCGCCGCCCCGACCTGACCGCGGCGCTGGACGCCCTGCACCCGGTGCTGTCGCAGGCCGGCACCGAGGCCGCCACCCGTTTCGAGCAGACCAGCGGCCCGGTCATGGCCAAGGGCGTGGAGGACAGCGCCTACTACCGGTGGGCCCGGTTCGTGGCGCTGAACGAGGTGGGCGCCGATCCGGCCCGGTTCGGCGGCACGGTGGCCGGGTTCCACGCGGCGCAGCAGCGGCGGCAGGAGTTGCGGCCGCTGTCGATGACCACGCTGTCGACGCACGACACCAAGCGCAGCGAGGACGTGCGGGCCCGGCTCGCCGTGCTGGCCGAGCTGCCCTCGGAGTGGGCGCAGCTGGTCCGTGGCTGGCTCACCCGCCACCCGCTGGCCGACCGGTCGCTGGCCCACCTCGTGTGGCAGAACCTCATCGGTGCCTGGCCGCTCTCCCGCGAGCGGGCGCACGCCTACGTCGAGAAGGCCGCCCGCGAGGCCGGCACCTCCACAACTTGGACCAACCCCGTCCAGGAGTTCGAGGAGCAGCTGCACGCGCTGGTCGACGCGGCGTACGACGACCCGACGACGACGGCCGAGATCGAGGCGTTCGTCGCGCGGATCGCGCCGCTGGGCCGGTCCAACTCGCTGGCCCAGAAGCTGCTGCAGCTCACGATGCCGGGCGTGCCCGACGTCTACCAGGGCACCGAGCTCTGGGACCACTCGCTGGTCGACCCGGACAACCGCCGTCCGGTCGACTACACGCTGCGCCGGGACCTCCTCGCCCGGCTCGACGCCGGCGAGGTGCCCGACGTCGACGAGACCGGCGCGGCCAAGCTGCTCGTCGTCTCCAGGGTGCTCCGTGCCCGCCGTGACCACCCCGAGTGGTTCGCCGGGTACGCGCCGGTCGAGGTGACCGGTTCGGGTGCGGATCACGTCGTCGCGTTCGACCGGAGCGCCGAGGACGGCACGGGCGTGGTCGTGGTGGCCACCCGGCTCCCCGCCAAACTGGCGGAGAGCGGCTGGGGCGACACCGCGCTGCAGCTGCCCAACGGTGCGTGGCGGGACCTGCTCACCGGGGAGCGGGTGGTCTCGGACGTCGCCGGCGTGGCCGCCGACGTGCTGCTGGCGAAGCTCCCCGTCGCCCTCCTCGTCCGCGACTGACGAAGGGCCAGGGTCCTTCGCCGCCAGGTGAGCTCATCGGGGCGGCAGGCACCCTGCGGAGTCGTCCAGGCACGTGGCGGGACCCCGCCCCGGCGTGGCTCCGCCACGCCGGGGCGAATCGCCCGGAACCGTTCCGGATGAGCCAGCCAGGTCGGCATCCGGGCCCTAGCGTCGTGATCGCACCCGGGCCTGCCCGGCCGGGTGCGAGGTGCCGGACCGCCGAACCCCGTCCGCCGGACACCTGACTCCGACCCACCCAGGACGGGGGCGGGGGACCCACGTCCCGGCGCGTACGCGCGCCTCGGGGTGAAGCCGCTCCGTGCCCACCGGCACGACGGCCGGGCATCCGATTCGCCCGAACCCGACAGCTCACCTCGCAGGCGGTGATCGGAGGATCACATGTCCACACATCTCTCGATGACGCGCGCCCGCAGGGGCGCCCTCGTCGTCGGCGCCGCGGCGATCGGCGTCGGCGTGCTCGCCGCGCCGGCGCAGGCCGCGGCCCACGACTGGTCCGGCGTCGCCCAGTGCGAGTCCGGTGGCAACTGGACCATCAACACCGGCAACGGCTACTTCGGCGGACTGCAGTTCAGCTCGCCCACATGGCTGGGCCACGGCGGCGGCGAGTTCGCTCCACGGGCCGACCTGGCCAGTCCTGCGGATCAGATCGCGGTCGCGGAGCGGGTCCTGCTGACCCAGGGCGCGGGCGCCTGGCCCACGTGCGGCAAGCAACTGCGGCCCGGCACGACACCGGCTGCCTCCGCACCTGCTCCCGCCCCCGCCCCGTCGGCCGCTCCGGCAGTGCCCTCTTCTCCGTCGTCCGCCGCCGGGGGGTACACCGTGGGCCGGCGGGACACCCTCGCGAAGATCGCCCGCGCCCACGGCGTCGCCGGCGGTTGGCGGGCACTCTGGGCGGCCAACCGCGCCACGGTGACGAACCCGGACGTGATCCGGGTCGGCCAGCGGCTGGTCCTCCCCCGCTGATCCCGAAGGCAGCCGGGGCCCCAGCCCCGGCTGCCCTGCGGTCAGAAGCGGATCGCGTCGATGACCTTGGCGCGGACGGCGATGATCGCCGGCAGCAGGCCGGCCAGCGCACCGACCGCGGTGGCGGCGATCATCCCCTCGATCGCCGCGGCCACCGGGAAGCCGGGCGCGTCGGCCAGCGGGATGCCGTCGCTGAACCACCGCTCGACCGGCAGGTTGCGGACCAGCACCACGGCCGCGCCGACCGCGGCCACACCGGCGAGAGCCGTCGCGCAGACGCTCTCCAGCATCACCGCGGAGAACACCCGCCCGGAGGTCGCCCCGAAGCTGCGCCGCACGCCGATCTCGCGGATCCGCTGCCGCACGGTGACCAGGCCGATGTTGAGCACTCCGAGCCCGCCGAGGATCAGCACGACGACGCCGGCGCCCCGGATGGCCAACCGCAGCACGGCCAGGGTCTCCTCGACGCCCTCCGCGTCCATCCGGTAGGGATCGACCTGGGCGCCGTCCAGCGCCAACCCGAGGTCCCGCCGGACGGTCTCCATCACCTGGTCGACCTGGTCGGGGTGCACCCAGAGCTTCAGCGTGCTCGGGCCGCCGTACATCGCCTGCATCGGATCGACCGCCCCCGCGTCGCCCCAGGACCCGCCGGACCTGTCGACCCGGTAGGCGACCAGCTCCGAGCCGTAGCCCTCCCGGAGGACCCCGACGATGGTCGCCCGCACCGGAGTGGGGCCGCCGAGCATCACGGTCGGCCGCGACGAGAGGTCCGGAACTCCGAGCGCCTCCAGGAACGCCTCGTTGACCACCAGCGCCGGGCTCAGCGAGGTGCGGTCCCCCTCGCGGAACCAGCGGCCCTCGACGGGCTGCTTGCGGTGCAGCTCCCCGTAGGACGGCGACACCCGCACGGTCTGCACCCGCTGGGTCCCGCCCGGCATGCGGTACAGCCCCTCGCCGTAGGAGATCGTGGCCGACGTCGTCAGGTCGTACCGCCCGGTCAGCTCGGCGACCGCCACGTCCCACGCCTCGGCGTCCGGCGGCATCCCGGTCATGGGGTCGAAGGCCTGGACCGCGATGGTGGCCGGCCGACCCCCCGTCCGCTCGGCGGTCTCCTGCTGCACCTGGGCGGCGATCTGGCCGATGGCCGTCACCGAGGTCATCGCGAACACCGCCAGGAAGACGCCGACCAGCGAGAGCACGACCCGGCTCTTGTGCACCCGGACCTCGTCCCAGGCCTCCGACAGCGCACCGAGGACGCCGGTCATGCCGTGCCCCGGTCCGACGTCGCGGCGCCGAGGGACCCGGCCTCCACCAGCGGGGAGAGCCGGCCGCCGTCCAGCCGGTACCGCCGGCTCGCCAGCGCGGCCACCGACAGGTCGTGGGTGATGGTGATGAGCGCGGCGCCGTTCTCCGACGTCGCCTCGGCGAGCAGCGCCATCACCTGGGCGCCGGTCTCCACGTCGAGGGCACCGGTCGGCTCGTCGGCGAGGACCACCCGCGGCGCCCGCACCAGGGCGCGGGCGATCGCCACCCGCTGCTGCTCGCCACCGGAGAGCCGCTCCGGCACGTGGTCGGCGCGTGCTCCGAGCCCGACGCGGTCCAGCATCTCGGCGGCCGTGCGGCGACGGCGGAGGAAGTCGCGGCCGCGGGCGTAGAGCAGCGGCGCGGCCACGTTCTCCACGGCGGTGCGGCGCGGCAGCAGGTTGAACTGCTGGAAGACGAAGCCGAACACCTCACCGCGCAGCCGCGACCGGCGCCGGGCCCGGAGGTGGTCGGTCGGCTCGCCGTCCAGCAGGTAGGTGCCGGCGGTGGGGTTGTCGAGCAGCCCGAGGATGTTGAGCAGCGTCGACTTCCCCGATCCCGACCGGCCGACGATCGACACGTGCTCACCCGGCGCGATCTCCAGGTCGACTCCGGTGAGGATCGGCAGCAGGCTGCCGTCGGGCAGGACGACCTCCCGGCTGATGCCGCTCAGCGACAGCAGACTCATCCGTACGGCCCCCCCATGCCCGGCTCCTCGACGGAGTCGTCGGGCACCGGGATGAACTGGAGCACCTGCTCGCCCTCGGTCAGTCCCTCGCGCACCTCGATCTGGTCGCCGTCGCTCAGCCCGAGCACGACCGGACGCTCCTCCTCGGTCCCGTCCTCACCGACGACCCACACGTTGCCCTGCTGGACGGAGCCCTGGACGGCGGTGATGGGCACGACCAGCACGTTCTCGGCTGTGCCGGCGTTGACGGCGACGGTGGCCGCCATGCCCGCGAAGACGGTGGTCCCGCCGGGGACCGCGCACCGGGCGGTCGTGCCGCCGGAGGGCTGCGGTCCCGGGTAGCCGCCTCCTGCTCCCGGGTCGCCGCCCGCGGCTGTCGGGGCGGCACCGAGGGTGAGGCCGGTGCACGTGAACGGCGCCGGCCCGCCCTCCACCGTGACCTCGGCGGTCGACGGCGGGGCGAGCAACCGGAACTGCTCGCTCTGGGTCAGCGTCGCGGTCACCGACAGCGTGCCGGGCGCGATCTCACCGATCTTGTCGCCGACCGACACGACCTGGTCGACCAGGGCGTCCATGGAGGAGACGGTTCCGCCGGTGGGCGCGGGCACGGTCACCGTGCGCACCTTGGGCGGCCGGGGCGTGACCGTCGGGTTCCCCTCGGCGTCTGTGCCCGGAGTCGGCGGGAACTGCTCCTCGACGCGGATCTCCACCAGCGCCTGCCCGGCGGCGACCGTCTTCCCCTGCCCGGCCACGATCCGTCGGACGGTGCCGACGGCGGTCGCCTTGATCGTCACCGCGTCGTCGGCCACGACGGTGCCGCTGACGGTGACGGTGTTGGCGACGGTCCCGCGCGCGACGGGCATCGTCGGCGTGGAGAGGTCCACCATCGGGGCACCCGGCCCGGCCACGGTGTCGGTCTCCCCGCCGCCGCGGAAGGCGAGCACGACCAGCGCCGCGGCGATCACCCCCCAGACGAGCAGCCGCAGCGCAGGGAAGACGAGGGTGCGAACCGTGCCCACGGGCGGCCTCCGGCGGATGGGGTACCCAGCGGTACCGGTGGCCGGGGACGATAGCGGCCGAGGGCCTGGTCAGATCGCGAATCCGCCGCGGCACGCGGACGCGCCCGGTTCGGTCACCGGGATGGTTGGGCCGCCGCAACGCGGGCAGAACTCCTCCGCTCCCCGCCGTCCCCCTTCCTGGAGGCTCCCGCATGCCCGCTCCCGCCCAGTTCGCCGTCTGGGCCCCGCTGCCCGAACGCGTGCGAGTGCAGGTCGACGGCACCGTCCACGAGATGAGCCGGGACGAGGGCGGCTGGTGGCGAGCCGCGGTCGAGGCGCGACCCGACGCCGACTACGGCTTCCTGCTCGGGGACGACGACACACCGCGTCCGGACCCGCGTTCCCGCCGCCAGCCCGAGGGCGTGCACGGGCTGTCCCGCCGCTTCGACCCGTCCGCCTACTCGTGGGGGGACTCCGCGTGGACCGGGCGCCCATTGGCCGGCGGCGTGGTCTACGAGATGCACATCGGGACCTACACCCCCGAGGGCACGCTCGACTCGGCCATCGAGCGGCTGGACCACCTGGTGGAGCTCGGCGTCGACTTCATCGAGCTGCTGCCGGTCAACGCGTTCAACGGCACGCACAACTGGGGCTACGACGGCGTGCTCTGGTACGCCGTCCAGGAGACCTACGGCGGGCCGGAGGCCTACCAGCGGTTCGTCGACGCCTGCCACCAGCGCGGGCTGGGCGTGATCCAGGACGTCGTCTACAACCACCTCGGCCCGTCGGGGAACTACCTGCCGCTGTTCTTCCCGATCTTCGCCGAGGGCGGCTCCAACACGTGGGGCGACTCGATCAACCTCGCGGGGCCCGACTCCGACGAGGTGCGCCGGTACATCCTCGACAACGTGCTGATGTGGTTGCGCGACATGCACGTCGACGGCCTCCGGCTGGACGCCGTGCACGCGCTGGTCGACGAGCGCGCGGTGCCGATCCTCGAGCAGATGTCGACCGAGGTGGACCGGCTCTCCGTCGCCGTCGGCCGGCCGCTCACGCTGATCGCCGAGAGCGACCTCAACGACCCGCGCATGGTCACCCCGCGCGCCGCCGGGGGCAGCGGCATCCACGCGCAGTGGAGCGACGACTTCCACCACTCGCTGCACAGCACGCTGACCGGGGAGGGCCAGGGGTACTACTCCGACTTCGCCGAGGCCGGCCTGGGCGGGCTGGCCAAGACGCTGACCGGCGCGTTCTTCCACGACGGCGCCTGGTCGAGCTTCCGTCGCCGTTCGCACGGGCGCCCCGTGGACACCGCCCGCCTGCCCGGCTGGAAGTTCCTCGGCTACCTGCAGGACCACGACCAGATCGGCAACCGCGCCACCGGCGACCGCATCTCCGAGACCCTCTCCCCCGGGCTGCTCGCCGTCGGCGCCACCCTCGTGCTGACCGCGCCCTTCACCCCGATGCTGTTCATGGGCGAGGAGTGGGGCGCCCGGACGCCGTGGCAGTTCTTCACCAGCCACCCGGAGCCGGAGCTGGGCAAGGCGACCGCCGAGGGGCGCATCGGCGAGTTCGCCGAGCACGGGTGGGACCCCGAGATCGTCCCGGACCCGCAGGACCCCGAGACCTTCACCCGGTCCAAGCTCGACTGGTCCGAGCTCGCGCAGGAGCCGCACGACCGGCTGCTCGCCGTGCACCGGTCACTGCTCGCCCTGCGCAAGGCCCACCCCGACCTCGTCGACGCCGACCTCTCCGCCGTCCAGGTCGAGTGGGACGACGCCGACCGCTGGATGGTGGTGCACCGGGGCTCGCTGCGGGTGGTGGTCAACCTGGCCGACTCACCGCGGGAGATCGACCTCGACGTCCCGGCCGGCGAGGTCCTCTTCACCACCGGGGAGCTGCCGACCGTCGACGCCTCCACGGTCACCCTGGCCGCGGAGAGCGCCGCGATCGTGGCCACGCGCTGACGTGCGGCGGCTGTTCCCCGGGTCAGGTGGGTCCGACGACACCCAGCTGGACGACGGCGGCCTGGTGGAGGCCTACCGCTGCCCGGCGGGACGCTGGCTGCGGATGAACTTCATCGCCTCGCTCGACGGCGCCATCACCGTCGGCGGGGTCAGCGAGGGGCTGGGATCACCGGGCGACCGGCGGGTGTTCCGGGTGCTCCGCGCCCTGGCCGATGTCGTCCTCGTCGGGCACGGCACCGCGGCCACCGAGGGCTACCATCCCGTGGCGCAGGACTCGCCGGTCGGGCGGCTGCGCGAGGCGATCGGCCGCAGCCCGGCCATGCCGGTCGCCGTGGTCTCGCGGCGGGCGTCGCTGGACCCCGCGAGCGGGCTGGTGACCGACGCCGTCTCCCCCACGATCCTGGTCACCTGCGCGTCGGCCGATCCGGACCGGCGCGCGGCCCTGACCGACGCGGGCGTCGACGTCCTCGTGTGCGGCGACGACGACGTCGACCTGCCGGCCGCGCTCGACGCCCTCGCCGAGCGCGGCCTGGCGCAGGTGACCTGCGAGGGCGGGCCGCAGCTGCTCCGCACCGCCGTCGCTGCCGGGGTGGTCGACGAGCTCGACCTGTCGGTCTCTCCCGCGCTCGTCGGGGGCGAGACCCGGCTGCTCGACGGCGCTCTCCCGGTCGCGGTGCGCCTCTCGCTGCGCCAGGTGCTCGAGGAGGACGGGATGCTCTTCACCCGCTACGGGGTAGGCGGCGCCGCCCGCCCCTAGGCCCACGCGGGGTCAGCGGACGACAACGACGCGGCCCGCACCCGAGTCGTCCGGCCGCGTCCAGTCCCGTCGAGCCGGGCGGCGGTTCACCGACTTCGGCATGCTGGTGGAGCCGGCTCCGCCGTACACCGGCTCCCGCATCCGGCTGTCCGGGCCGGACCCCGAAGCGGTCCGCGTGGAGACGGGCTGGTTCCTCCGGCTCACCGCGGACCTCTCGCGGACGGGCTCCACCACCTCACCGAGGCCGTCACGGCCATCACCCCGGACGGGTCGGCCCACGAGTACGTCGTCGTGCGCGACGGGACCGTCCGCGAGGACGGCTTCCGAATCCTCCACCCGAGCGGTTCCCCGCAGCTCCGCCCGGAGGTCCCCGACCGCCGGAGGCCAGGCGAGGGTCGTCCCCGGGTGGGTGACGGCGACGGACTGACCCGACGCCACCCGACCGGATCGCCGGCTCGGTCGACGTCGTCCCGGGCTGCTTGACTACGCCGCATGGACCTGCCCGTGATGCCGCCGGTGAAGCCCATGCTGGCCAAGGCCGCGACCAAGGTGCCCACCGGCGACTTCCTGTACGAGCCCAAGTGGGACGGCTTCCGCTGCGTCGTCTTCCGCGACGGCGACGAGGTGGAGCTGGGCAGCCGCAACGAGCGCCCGCTCACCCGGTACTTCCCCGAGGTGGTCGCCGCGGTGAAGGAGCACCTCCCGGAGCGGTGCGTCGTCGACGGCGAGATCATCGTGCCGCGCGGCGACCGGCTGCACTTCGAGGCGCTGCTGCAGCGGATCCACCCCGCCGAGTCGCGGATCAACCTGCTGGCGGAGCAGACGCCGGCCTCCTTCGTCGCCTTCGACCTGCTCGCACTGGGGGACGAGTCGCTGCTCCAGACCCCGTTCGCCGAGCGCCGGGCTCGTCTGGAGACCGCGATGCGGAACAGCCGGGCACCGATCCACCTCACCGGCGTCACCCGCGACGCCGCCACGGCCGAGCGCTGGTTCGAGACCTTCGAGGGCGCCGGTCTGGACGGCGTCGTCGCCAAGGCAGCGGACCTCCCCTACGGCCCCGACCAGCGGCTGATGACCAAGGTGAAGCACGTGCGGACGGCGGACTGCGTGGTCGCCGGCTTCCGCTGGCACAAGAGCGGCCCCATCGTCGGCTCCCTGCTCCTGGGCCTCTACTCCGACGGCGAGCTGCAGCACATCGGCGTCGCGGCGTCGTTCCCGATGAAGCGCCGGGCCGAGCTGGTCGAGGAGCTCGCGCCCTACCGGGCCGAGGCCGTCGACGGGCATCCGTGGCAGGACTGGGCCAACGCCCAGGTGCAGGGCGACGGCGAGCAGCGGATGCCCGGCGCCGTCAGCCGGTGGAACGCCAAGAAGAACCTCTCCTGGGTGCCGCTGCGCCCCGAACTGGTCGTCGAGATCAAGTACGACCAGCTCGAAGGGCGACGACTTCGTCACACCGGTCAGTTCCTCCGGTGGCGTCCCGACCGGGACCCCCGCAGCTGCACGTACGACCAGCTCGACGTGCCGGTTCGCTACGACCTCGCCGAGGTCCTGGACGGCTGACGTGGGGTGGCGACGGCCCCGGGATGTCGCCCGATCGGGAGCACGCGTCTGCACGGGGGCCGCGCGCCTCCTAGTCTCGTGAAGGTGATCAAGCGTCTGCACCGTGGCCTCCCGGCCGTCGCGTCCAGCCTGCTGCTGGCCCTTCCGCTCGCACTGGCCGGATGCACCTCGTTCGGCGATGAACCGAAGAAGCCTGCTGCCGCCAACGCCACCCCCACCGAGGCCGAGGCGGCGGAGATCGAGTGGAGCGACTGCGACGCCCAGATCCAGCCGCTGATCGCGGGCCAGCCGGGCAGCGAGCGCGACCTCCTCTTCGAGTGCGGCCGCACCGAGGTGCCGATCAGCTACGAGGAGCCCGCCGGCGCCACCCTGCCGCTCTTCCTGGTGCGGGCGACCCCCGCCGGGCAGACCGAGCGGATCGGCTCCCTGGTGGTCAACCCCGGCGGCCCCGGCGGCTCCGGCGCCGACGCCGCCATCGGCCTGGCGCTGACCCTGCCCCCCGAGATCCTGGCCCGGTTCGACATCGTCGGCTTCGACCCGCGCGGCGTCGGCCTCTCCACGCCCGTCGAGTGCATCCCCGCCGAGCTCAAGGACCGGGTGATCGCCGCCGAGCCGCGGCCGACCACCGCCGAGCAGCTCGACGCCGTCTTCACGCTCACCCAGGAGGTGGCCGACGGCTGCGCCGAGGAGTACGGCGACGCCCTGGGCACCTTCAACACCGTCGACACCGCCCGCGACATGGAGCAGCTGCGCAAGTCCCTCGGCGACGAGCAGCTGACCTACCTCGGGTACTCCTACGGGACCACGCTGGGCTCCACCTACGCCGAGCTCTTCCCCGACCGGGTCCGGGCCATGGTGCTCGACGCCGCGGTCGACCCGGACCCCGACCTGGTGGCCGACGCCGAGGCCAGCGCCGCCGGTTTCGAGGCCGGCTTCAACGCGTTCGCGGAGAACTGCAGGGGCCTGATCGCCGGCTGCCCGCTCGGTGACGACCCGCGCCGCTTCGTCGAGGAGCTGCTCGCCCAGGCGGCCGGGGCGCCGATCCCCAGCAGCGAGGAGGGCGAGACCCGCCAGGCGACGCCGGGCATCGTCCTCACGGCCGTGCAGGCCGCGCTGTACGACACGGGTTCCTGGCCGCAGCTGGCGCAGGGCCTGCGCGCCGCCCGGGACGGCGACTCGAAGGCGCTGTTCTCCCTGGCCGACGAGCTGACCGGTCGCCTGGAGGACGGCACGTACTCCAACCTCCTCGACGCCAACCTGGCGATCAACTGCGCCGACACCGACGAGACGGTGGAGACCACCGAGATCCGCACGGTGGTCGCCGACTGGAGCCAGAAGTACCCGCTCTTCGGAGCCGGGTCGGCCGCCGGGCTGTACACCTGCTCGGTGTGGGAGGCCGACCGGACCCCGGTCCCGGAGCGCGACGCCGCCGGCAGCGCCCCGATCCTGGTCGTCGGCAACCAGGGCGACCCGGTGACGCCGCTGCCCGGCGCGGTCGACATGGCGGAGGAACTGGCGGCGGGCGTGCTGCTGACCTGGCAGGGTCAGGGTCACACGGCCTACCCGAAGACCGACTGCATCACCGCCGCCGTGAACGCGTACCTGATCGACCTGGTGGCACCGCAGGACGGGCTGACCTGCCCGGCCTGACCCCCCGGCAGAGCGGAGTGGCTCGATGGCCAGCAGCAAGGACGCCGTCGTCCTCGACGTCGACGGGCACGAGGTGCGCATCTCCAACCCGGAGAAGCCGTACTTCGGGGACCTGGGCATCCGGAAGATCGACGTCGTCGAGTACTTCATCGCCGTGGGCGAGGGGATCCTCTTCGCGCTGAAGGACCGGCCGACGACGCTCGAGCGCTGGCCCGGCGGGGTCTTCGAAGGTGCCCGCATCTCCACCCGCGTGGACAACACCGGCGACGCGTTCTACCAGAAGCGGGTGCCCAAGAACGCCCCCGAGTGGGTGCCGACGGCGCACATCACGTTCCCGAGCGGGCGGACGGCCGACGAGATCGCGCCGGACTCGGTCGCCGTCGTGGCGTGGTGCGCCAACCTGGGCACGCTGACCTTCCACCCCTGGCCGGTCGGCAAGGCCGACGTCGAGTCGCCGAACCAGATCCGCATCGACCTCGACCCGCAGCCGGGCACCGACTTCTCCGACGCCGTGTGGGTGGCCCCGCACGTGCGCGAGCTGCTGCACGAGTTCGGGATGGAGGGCTGGCCGAAGACCTCGGGCGGACGGGGCGTGCACATCTACGTGCCCATCCAGCCGCGGTGGACCTTCACCGAGGTGCGTCGCTCGGTCATCGCCTTCGGCCGCGAGCTGGAACGGCGGCTCCCCGACCGCGTGACCATGTCGTGGTGGAAGGAGGAGCGCGGCGAGAAGATCTTCATCGACTACAACCAGATGGCCCGGGACCGCACGATCGCCTCGGCGTACTCCATCCGGCCCCGGCCACACGCCCCGGTGTCGGCGCCGGTGGACTGGGACGAGCTCCCCGACGTCTCACCGTTCGACTTCGACGTGCGCACCATGCCCGCGCGCTTCCGCGAGGTCGGTGACAAGCACGCCGGGCTGGCCGACCACGCCTACGACATCTCCGGGCTGCTGGAGCTCGCGGAGAAGCAGGAGAGCGACGCCGGCATGGGCGACCTCCCCTATCCCCCCGACTACCCGAAGATGCCCGGCGAGCCGATGCGGGTGCAGCCCAGCCGCGCGCGGAAGGCCGCCGCGGCCGAGGGCTGACTGTGAGGCTGGCCGGGTCGGCTCAGTCGGCGGCGGCGCGCTCCTCGCGCAGTGCCTGGAACACCCGGCGGCGCAGCGAGTCGCCGTCGGCCTCCGGCACGTCCAGGAAGCGCACGGACAGCAGCCACCGCGGTCCCTGCACCGTCTGCCGGACGATCTCGCCCTTCAGGTGCACGGTGCGCTCGTTGAGGGAGATGGCCACGTTCAGCTCGCAACCGTTGTCCGGCGGCAGGCCCCAGCCGTCGACGAGCGCGCGCATACCGGCCTCGCTCAGGTCGACCGTGTGGCCGGACAGCATGCCGTCGGTCCACGGCATGGTGACCGGCACCTCGGCGCGGGCCCGCACGGCGCGACGACGCTGGCTGCGCTCGGCGGCACCGGTGGCCGTCAGGTTCCAGAGGACGCCGTCGCCCTCGTCGTCCAGGCCGCTGATCTTGGCCGGGAGCGTGCGTTCCTCGTAGCCCGAGACCCAGTAGAGCTCGACGGAGTCACCGGGCTTGACCGAGGTCTTCCACGCCGTGCCCTCGCCGTGCGGCCGCACCGAGATGACGAACTCGGTCGAGACCTCGACCGACGCGGTCACGGTGATCCCGCGCGCCACCAACGTGACGTCGGCGGACGTGGACACCTCCGGCCGGACAGCGCTGGACTCGCTCATCGGGACCCTCCACCTGCACACTCGAGCAACGGGACGGCCTGGCGGCCGTGTGGCGGACAGTGAACGACATGCCGTCCTCCACCGTGTGCATCGGCGGGCGTCTTCCCGGAATTTCCCCTCGGCGGGCGGCCGTCACCCGATGGGGTGACAGCCGCGGCGGGGCCGGCTCACGAGGCGAGGCGGTGCGCGTCCGCGCCGAACGCGTGCGCGGCGAGCGCGGCCGGGCCGGTCACACCCATCGCCAGGGTGGCGGCGGCGACCGCCGCACGCAGGACCACCGCGGACTCGGCGAGCCGGTCGGCGAGCACGAGGTCGAGATCGGCGTCGTGCAGGTCGTCGACGTCCCGCAGGGGCACGAGCTGGCCGTCCCGGGCGAGGGGGACGGGTGCGGAGGGGGCTGCGGTGGGCATCGTGGTTCTCCTGGTTCGGCGCAGGGTGCCGGATCCGTCCGGCCTGATCACCGTGCGGGCCCAGGCGCACGGTGACGCCGAGAGAAGCGCAGGAAATCCGCAAGACCCCGTCCCCGGCGCGAGCGCCCCGGCGTCCTCCCCCGCACGGGTGACGCCGGGTGCCCGCTCCCCCGGGGCTCCTCAGGCACCGCGGAACCGGGACCGATGCAGGTCAGAGGTTCCGACGGAGAGGGAGAACGTGAGGGTCTGGCTGGTGGTGTACGGCGTGTCCTACGTCGTCATCGAGATGGTCGGCGCCTCCCTGGAGTCCGTCGGGTGGCCGCGCGTCACCGCCCTCGACGTGGCGACGGCGGTGACCGACGCGTTCCTCGCCGTCTCCGTCGTCCTCGCCGTCCTGCTGGGCCTCAGGCTGGGCGCCGAGCGGTGGGGCCGGTCCCTCGCCCTCCGGTTCGACGACGGGGAGTCGGTCGAGCCGGCCCGCGCCGCACCGATCGGCGTCCGCTCCTGGCGGCCCGAGCCGCTCGCCTTGCCCAGCGCTGCCGCCCGTCCGGTCCCCACCCGGAGCACCTACGCGGTCGGCGCGTACACCTCCCGCCGCCGTCGGGTCGCGCCGTCCTTCCCCGAGGATCCCGGCCACCTGCTGTGACCGGTGCGGGCGCCGTCGGAGGCGTCCGGAAAGAGCTGCGGGTCACAGTTCTGCCGCAGCGTGTTCCCTTCCGCCGATCTTTGGCTAGGGTTGGGGCGTCGGGAAGGCCCTGCGCTATGGCAGGACCCCGATGCACAACCTCAGCTAGGAGCGAGCAATGCCCGAAGGAACTGTCAAGTGGTTCAACGCCGAGAAGGGGTTCGGCTTCGCCACCCCCGATGGCGGCGGACCGGACGTCTTCGTCCACTACTCGGCCATCCAGTCCAGCGGGTACCGCTCGCTCGATGAAGGCCAGCGGATCGCGTTCGACATCGAGCAGGGCCAGAAGGGCCCGCAGGCTGCGAACGTCACCCCGCTCTGATCTCCGGATCGGACTGATCGCCTGATCAGCACAGCGCCCCCGTCCGGTCCTCCGGGCGGGGGCGCTGTCGTTCGTGGTTCGGCTACCGGCCGCGCGGCACGTAGCCGCCGATCAACGACTGCATGAGGAGGGCCCCGGCGTCGGGCCCGACGGCGGAGGCCGCGTCGGCCAGGGCCCGCCAGCGCGACCGCTCCACGTCGGTGGGCGCGTTCTCCGCCCGGGCGACCAGCTGCTCCTGCAGCCGGTCCCACTCCCCCTGCGGCGTCGGCCAGAGGCCGGCCAGCCGTCGCGCCTCGGCCGAGATCGCCGTGATGCGGACGATGTCGCCGGCGTGGTTGGTGATCGGCTCGATGTATCCGGCGGCCGCCAGGGCCTTCGCGGCCGAGATCACCTCCGCCTTGGGCAGCCCGCTGGCGGGGACCACCGCGCCCAGCAGGTAGGGCGAGCCCCCGTGCTCGGGGCCGTCGACCAGCCGGGCGATGGCCCGCAGTACCGGGAGGTCGCGGGTGAACCAGGCGTCGGGCAAGGGTGAGGCGGTCACCGCCCCAGTCTCCTCGCCGGGACCCGGCTCCCGCCCGGGCGGTCCCCCTCCGGGGTGGCGGGCCCGCCGTACCGTGGAGGCATGACCACCTCCGCATCCCAGCCCAAGGTCAGCAAGACCGACGAGGAGTGGCGCGCGCAGCTGTCCCCCGAGGAGTACGCGGTGCTCCGTCAGGCGGGGACAGAGCGGGCCTGGACCGGCGAGTACGTCGACACCAAGACCGTCGGCGTCTACGAGTGCCGGGCCTGCGGCGCCGAGCTCTTCCGCTCCGAGACCAAGTTCGACTCCCACTGCGGATGGCCCTCGTTCTACGAGGCGTCCGCCGAGGACAACGTGGTGCTCCGCGAGGACCGCAGCTACGGGATGATCCGCACCGAGGTGCTGTGCGGCTCCTGCCACAGCCACCTGGGCCACCTGTTCGACGACGCCCCGCAGACGCCCACCGGTGACCGGTACTGCATCAACAGCGTCTCGATCACGTTGAAGCCGGCGGAGTAACCGCACCCGTACGCCGGAGGGCGGCCACCGAGCGATCGGTGGCCGCCCTCCGGCGTGCAAGCGCTGCTACGGGAGGTCCGCCACGAGCTCCGTGACCGCCTTGCGGGTGCCGGTGTAGAACGGCACCTCCTCGCGCACGTGCCGCCGGGCACGGCTGGCGCGCAGGTCGCGCATGAGGTCGACGATGCGGTGCAGCTCGTCGGCCTCGAAGGCGAGCATCCACTCGTAGTCGCCCAGTCCGAAGGAGGCGACGGTGTTGGCACGGACGTCGGGGTAGGGCCGGGCCTGCATGCCGTGCTCCTTGAGCATGTCGCGCCGCTCCTCGTCGGGCAGCAGGTACCACTCGTAGGAGCGCACGAACGGGTAGACGCAGACGAAGCGCCGCGGCTCCTCGTCGGCGAGGAACGCCGGGATGTGGCTGCGGTTGAACTCCGCGGGGCGGTGCAGCGCCATCTGCGACCACACCGGCTCCAGCCGGCGGCCGAGGGCGGTGCGGCGCAGCCGCGTGTAGGCCTCCTGCAGCGCCTCGGCCGAGGAGGAGTGCCACCAGACCATGAGGTCGGCGTCGGCCCGCAGCCCGCTGAGGTCGTACGTCCCGCGGACGACGACGCCCTTGCCGGCCAGCTCCTCGATCAGGGCGTCCACCTCGTCGCCGGCGCCGGTCCGCTGCTCGTCGCCGAAGGGCCGGGCCAGCTTGAACACCGACCACATCGTGTAGCGGATGCTGGCGTTCAACTCGTTCGCCCGTTTGCCGATGCTGCGTTCCTCGACCTGCTGCTCGCTCATGCGCCCATTGTCCCTCGCCCGGCCCGGCGGGTTCGCCGGGCCCGGGCGCGGATCGGTGGTCGGGTCAGTCGGTCGGTCGCTGGGTTTCGCCGGACGCGTCGGTCCGGCGGGTGCGCGCGGCACGGCAGTCCGTGCAGGCCGCCATCCACACGTGGTGGCGCAGGCAGCGGACGAGCGCGGAGGGGACGGACGGACGTCGGTTCGGGTGGTGCGTGGTGCTCACGCGTCGTGCAACGTCGGCGGCCCACCGGTGATGCCCGTTCACAGCATCGCGTCCACGGCGCGGTAGGCGTCGCGGATGCAGGCCGGGACGCCGACTCCGGCGAACGCCGCACCCGCGATACCCAGCCCGGGCACCGCGCCGACGGCGGTGCGGATCGCGTCGACCCGGGCCGGGTGACCGACGAGGTACTGCGGCAGGCCGCCGCCCCAGCGCACCACGGCGGTCTGGATCGGCTCCGGGTCGGAAAGGCTGAGCAGGTCGGCGACGTCGGCGACCACCGCGGCGGACAGGTCCTCGTCGGTGCGCTGCAGCTCGGACTCGTCGCGGAAGCGGCCCACCGAGGAGCGCACCAGCAGCACGTCCCCGCCGAGGTGCGGCCACTTCGACGACGACACGGTCACGCCCTTCACCAGCCGCCCGGTCACCGGGGGGACCAGCAGCCCGGAGCCGGCGCCGACGTCCTGTGCCGGGAAGGCCATGGCGACGACGGCCATCGACGCGTACGGGATGCCCTGCAGCGGCTCCACCGCGGCGGGCGCCACCCCGCCGAGCAGCCGGGCGGCCTTGGCGGCGGGTGCGGCGACCAGCACGGCGTCGGCGGTCAGCACCTCCGGCCTGGCCAGCTGGCCGGTCGAGACCTCGAAGCCGGTGGCGGTCCGGCGGACCGCGTGCGCGGGGGTGCGCAGCCGGACGTCGGCGCGGGCCGCCTCGACCAGGGCGGCCGGGAGCGAGCCGATGCCCTCGTCGACGGTCTGGAACACCGGGCCGTCCGCGTCGCCCCGGCTGCGGGCACCGGCGTCGCGGGCGGCGGTCACGGCGGCGAGCACCGAGCCCTCCGACAAGTGCGCGAACAGCGCCGGCATCGTGGCCTGCAGCGACAGCTCGTCGGCCCGACCCGCGTAGACGCCACCCAGCAGCGGCTCGACCAGCCGGTCCACCACCTCGTCGCCGAGCCGCTCGCGGAGCAGACCCCCGACGGCGACGTCGCCGTCCACGGCCAGCGGCGGCAGCCCGGCCTCGGCGCGCACCCGGGCGACGCCCTCGGGCGACAGGAACCCCTCGAGCCCGTCGGCGGACGCCGGAACGCCGAGCACGGTGCCGGCCGGCAGCGGGAAGCGCCCCTCGGGCAGCACGACCGAGGCCTGCGTGGTCGCCGGCGCCACCAGCCGGGAGCCGAGCCCCAGGGTTTCCACCAGGCCGACGGCCTCGGGCACCCGGGCGAGCATCGCCTCCGGACCGGTGTCGTACCAGTGACCGGCGAGCTGGATGCGCTGCAGCTTCCCGCCGATCCGGTCACCGGCCTCGAGGACGACGATCTCGTCGTCCGGACGCCGCCGACGCCACTCGAACGCGGCGGCCAGGCCGGTGATGCCGGCGCCGATGACGACGAGGCGGCGGGTCATTCGCCCGGGGTGGTGGGGCAGGCGGACGACACCGTCAGCTCGTGGACGAGCTCGACGACGTGGGTCAGGACGCCCGGGTCGGTGTCGGGCAGCACGCCGTGTCCGAGATTGAAGATGTGGCCACGGGCCGCCTTCCCCTGCTCCACGACCCGGCGCACCTCGCGGTCGACGGTCTCCCGGTCGGCCAGCAGGACCGCGGGGTCCAGGTTGCCCTGGAGCGACCGCCCCGGGCCCACCCGGCGAGCGGCCTCGTCGAGCGGCAGTCGCCAGTCGACCCCCACGACGTCGGCGCCGGCGTCCCCGATCAGCGGCAGCAGCTCACCGGTGCCGACCCCGAAGTGGATGCGCGGCACGTCCCTGTCCCCGAGCCCGTCGAACACGGCCCGGGAGTGGGGCAGCACGCGCTCGGCGTAGTCGGCGGCCGAGAGCACGCCGGCCCACGAGTCGAACAGCTGCACCGCCGAGGCGCCGGCGTCCACCTGCGTGCGCAGGAAGGTCGACGACGAGACCGACAGCTTCTGCAGCAGCCGCGACCACGCCTCCGGCTCGGCGTACATGAAGGCCTTGGTGCGCGCGTGCTCCTTGGACGGGCCGCCCTCGATCAGGTACGTGGCCAGCGTGAACGGCGCACCGGCGAACCCGATCAGCGGCGTCGCACCGAGCTCGGCGACCAGCCGGCGCACCGCCGTCTCCAGGAAGGCCAGGCGCTCGGGCTCGAGGTCGGGCAGCGTGTCGACGTCGGCGACCGAGCGGACCGGGTTCGCGACGACGGGGCCCACACCCGGCTTGATCTCGATGTCGACCCCGGCGACGACCAGCGGCAGCACGATGTCGGAGAAGAAGATCGCCGCGTCCACCCCGTGCCGGCGTACCGGCTGCAGGGTGATCTCGGTGATCAGGTCGGGGTCCTGGCAGGCGTCGAGCATCTTGGTGCCGGCGCGCAGCTCCCGGTACTCCGGCAGCGAGCGCCCTGCCTGACGCATGAACCACACCGGGGTCCGGCTCACCGGGAGGCCACGGGCGGCGCGGACGAGATCGGAATCGGCCGGGGACGCCGACGCGGGAGCACTCACGAGCGTCGATCCTCCCAGACGACTCACTGGTGGTCGCCCGGCGCGTCGGGTGGACGTGCGGCGCGTCTGCGGCCAAGTGCGGGAACCCGGCCTAGTCTGCGCTCGTGGAGCCGCGCAACCTGGCAGACGCCGGGGAACCCTCCCGGGCCGTCCCCGACGTCCCGGCCGAGTTCCGCGCTGCCCTCGAGTCGTTGGCCGCGGTGAGCGCCCGGCCGGAGATCGAGCTCGAGCCGATCCCCGCCCCGCAGCGCCTGGCGCCGTTCGCGCACGCGATCGGGGCCAACGTGGCCGATCCCGACGCCGCGGACGACGACATCGCCAGTGCGCGGTTCATCGTGCTCTTCGACCCCGACGGCCACGAGTCGTGGCAGGGGACGATGCGCTGCGTCGGCTACCTCTCGGCGGAGACCGACGAGGAGCTGGTCGACGACGCCATGTTCTCCGAGGTCGCGTGGAGCTGGCTGACCGACGCCCTCGGCGAGACCGGCGCCGGCCACCACGCGGTCGGAGGCACCGTCACGCGGACCGCCTCGACCCGGTTCGGCGAGCTCGCCGGCCCGGAGCACACGGTCGACGTCGAGATGCGGGCCTCCTGGACCGCCGAGGACACCGACCTGGGCCGGCACCTGCAGGCCTGGCTCGACGTGCTGGGCAACGCGGCCGGTCTGCCGCCCCCCGGGGTGCGGCTGCTGGGTCCCTCCGACCGCGTCGGCAGCGAGACTCTCTAACATCGAACCGGCGCGACGGGCACCAGCCCGCTGAGCCGGTGCTCCTTCCCGCTGGATGCCGCGGCCCGACCGCGGCGACCCGGCCGGGCGCCGGCGGACCGAGAGACGAGGACCGGCAAGAAGGTGGACGGCAACTGAGCACCGAGCCCACTCCCGAGCCGGAGCAGGTGACCGCTCCGGAGGCGACGCCCCTGCTCGCGCCCCGCGACGGTCTGCCCCCGGTCATCGAGACCTCCACCCAGCTCGTGGAGTACGCCGACGCGCTGCGCTCCGGCACCGGCCCGGTCGCCGTCGACGCCGAACGCGCCTCGGGTTACCGCTACGGCCAGAAGGCCTACCTGGTCCAGCTGCGGCGCAACGGCTCCGGCACCGGGCTGCTCGATCCCATCCCGCTGCCGGACCTCTCGGTGATCCAGGATGCCATCGCCGACGCCGAGTGGGTCCTGCACGCGGCCAACCAGGACCTTCCCTGCCTCGCCGAGATCGGCCTGGTGCCCGGCCGCATCTTCGACACCGAGCTGGCCGCCCGGCTGGCGGGGCTGCCCCGTGTCGGTCTGGGCGCCGTCGTCGAGTCCCTGCTGGGCTTCTCGCTGGTCAAGGGGCACTCTGCGGCCGACTGGAGCACCCGGCCGCTGCCCGAGGAGTGGCTGGTCTACGCCGCGCTGGACGTCGAGGTGCTGGTCGACCTGCGCGACGCCCTCGCCGCCATCCTCGAGGAACAGGGCAAGACCGAATGGGCCCGGCAGGAGTTCGCTGCGATCCTGGCCGCCGGTCCCCCGGTACCGAAGCAGGACCCCTGGCGGCGATCCAAGACCAAGGACCTGCGCAGCCGGCGGCAGCTGGGCATGCTGCGGGCCATCTGGGAGGCCCGCGACGAGCTGGCCCGCAAGCGGGACATCGCGCCCGGCCGGGTCCTGCCCGACGCCGCGATGGTCGCCGCCGTCCAGGCCGATCCCAAGAACGAGGGCGCCCTGCTCGAACTGCCGGTGTTCCGCGGGCGGGCGAACCGCCGCCTCGTGGCGCACTGGTTCAGCGCGCTGGCCCGGGGCAAGGCGCTGCCCGAGGACCAGCTGCCCCCGCACAGCCTTCCGGGCGACGGTCCGCCGGCACCCAACCGCTGGGCCGATCGCGATCCGGCCGCTGCCATCCGGCTGCAGGTGGCCCGCACGGGTCTGGAGGAGCTCAAGGAGAAGCACGGCGGGATCCCGCTGGAGAACATCCTCTCCCCCGACCTGGTGCGCCGGCTCATGTGGAGTCCGCCCGAGCCGCGTGAGCGCTCCGCCGTCGAGGCCGCGATGCGCGCCGGTGGCGCCCGCGAGTGGCAGATCGAGCTGACTGCCGACCTGCTGACCGACGCCGCCAACCGCGCCTGACCGTGGACCGGGGCGAGGCAACTCACCCTGGGGTTCGACGACCGGGACGTCACCGTCTTCCGGGGACACGAGGGTGGGCTCGACCGCGTCGCCGTCCGGGACGGCCGGGTGCTGACCTGGCCCTCCTCCGAGGCGTGCACTGCCGAGGCTGCACGCGCGGGGTGGCCCGGGCTCGGGCATGAGGGCGTCGGCGCCGGAACGATGGACTTCCGCCCGGCGCAGGCCTCGCTGCGCGGGCGCCGGGGACGTCGCGGAGAACTACCGGGGTCCCGTGGCGGGACCGGGGACGGACGGCCGACCGGTGTCACCGGAAGCTGTTCGCGGCCGACGTCCCGTGGGTCTTCGAGCTGCGCTGCATCCGCGCGGTCCTGAACCAGGGGTGCACGACCTGCGCACCGCCCTGCGCTGACCGCTCACGCCGACGGGGCGCGTCCACGGTGTGCGGACGACGCCCCGTCGTCGTGGTCACCTGCCGCCCGCCGGCGCTGGGCACGGCGGGCGGCAGGAGTCAGTGGCCGGTCGCGGCGGCCCGGCGCCGGGCCAGTGCGTCGACGCTCGCGGCGAGCAGCAGCACGCCACCGGTGATGATGAAGTTCAGGTACGCCTCCGTGCCGAGCAGGCCGAGCCCGTTGGCGATGATCGCCACCACCAGGCCACCGAGGACGGCGTCCCGCACGCGACCCCGGCCGCCGAAGAGGCTGGTGCCACCGATGACCGCCGCGCCCACGGCGTAGAGCAGCGTGTTGCCACCACCGGAACCAGGCGCCACCGACCCCAGCCGCGCCGCGGCGACGATGCCGCTGATCGCCGCGAGCGTGGAGCTGATGACGAAGACCGAGACCTTGATCTTCGTGACGTTGATGCCGGCCCGCCGCGCCGCCTCGGCGTTCCCACCGACCGCGTAGATGTGCCGACCGAAGCTGGTGCGACCCAGCACGAAGGTCAGCAGCAGCAGCAGGACGACCACCAACGGGATGGCGTAGGGGATGCCCGCGAGCACCACCCCGGGGGCCGGAGCCCGGTCCACGCTGAGGACTGCCGTCACCAGGACGACCACCACGGCGATCACGGCGATGCGCAGGAGCACCACCGCGAGCGGCTGGTGCGCCAGGCCCTTGGCCTTCTGCATGCGCCAGCGGTTCATCTGCAGCAGGGCGTAGAGGGCGATCACGACGAGGGCGAGGATCCAGCCCAGGGTCACCGGGACGTTCCGGTCGCTGATCGCCGAGATCACCTCGTCGCGCACCGGGACGGTGCCGCCCTGCCCGATGAGCCGCAGGGTGACACCCTGCCAGCCCAGGAACAGCGCCAGGGTGACGACGAACGACGGGATCCCGATCAGCCCGACGAGGCTGCCGGTGAACAGGCCGATGGCGGCACCGGTGACGACCGCCGCGAGCACGGCCACGTACCAGGGTGCCCCGGCATCGGCGAGGAGCTTGGCCATGACGGCCGCGCAGACGCCGCTCACCACGCCCGCGGACAGGTCGATGTCCCCGAGCAGCAGGATGAAGACCAGGCCCATCGCCAGGATGATGATGGGCGCCGCCTGGTCGGCCAGGTTGGCCATGTTGCGGGGGGTCAGGAACGTCTCCGGCCGCAGGACGACGAAGAGCAGGCCCAGGGCGACGATGCCGAGGATGGCCGGCAGCGCCCCGAGGTCACCACCCCGCACCCGGGCGAAGTACGCGCGGACGGCGCCGCCGAGCGAGTCGGCCGAACGGTCGGCCTCGAAGCCGCCGGGCTCGGTGGCGCTGGTGGGCTGGGAGATCGTGTTGCTCGACATGGTTCAGACCTCCACGGCCGCGGCCTGGGCGGGCGCGATGCCGATGTCGCCCGACCGGCCCGCGGTGATCAGTTCGATGACCTGGCTGCGGTTGACCTGCGAGATCGGGATGTCCGCAGCCATGCGCCCCAGGTACAGGGCTGCCACCCGGTCGGCCACCTCGAAGACGTCGACCATGTTGTGCGAGATGAACACGACGGCGTGACCGGTGTCGGCCAGCCGGCGGACGAGGTCGAGCACCTGGCGGGTCTGGGCCACGCCGAGAGCCGCCGTCGGCTCGTCGAGGATGACGACCTTGGACTCCCAGAGCACGGCCTTGGCGATCGCGACCGTCTGCCGCTGACCACCGGAGAGGCTGGACACGAGCTGGCGGACGGACTTCAGCGTGCGGACCGACAGCTTCGCGAGGGTGTCGCGGGCCGCCTGCTCCATCGAGATCTCGTCGAGCAGGAGGCCGTTCTTGCGCTCGCGGCCGAGGAACATGTTCTGGACGACGTCGAGGTTGTCGGCCAGCGCGAGGTCCTGGTAGACGACCTCGATCCCCAGTCTCGCGGAGTCCCGTGGGCCGGAGATGTCGACGGGGTTGCCGTCGAAGAGGACCTGACCACCGTCGATCGGGTGGATGCCCGCGATCGACTTGATCAGCGTGCTCTTGCCCGCGCCGTTGTCACCGACGAGCGCGGTGACCTTGCCGGGGTAGACCTTCAGGTCCACACCGTGGAGGACCTGGTTGGCGCCGAAGCTCTTGTCGACGCCACGGAGCTCGAGGATGGGGGTCCCGTCCTCCGGCTGCGGCACGCTCACGAGGCTTCCTCTCTGGACGACAAGCCGAACGGGGCGCCCTCCGGATCCGGAGGGCGCCCCGACGGGAGGGGTTACTGGATGCCGAGCTCGGTGCAGGCGGCGGCGAACTCGCCGGTGCACAGCTCCTCGGCGGTCACGAACTCGTCCTCGACGACGTCCTTGACGTTGTCACGGAAGATCGAGACGGGGGTGAGCAGGACCGACGGGACCTCGCGGCCACCCTCGGAGTCCTCCACGGTGCCCGTGGTCTCGGCCTCCTCGTCGTTGATCAGCGCGACGGCCAGGTCGGCGAGCGCGTTGGCCTCCTCGCGGATCGACTTGTAGACCGTCATGCACTGGTCGCCGGCGAGGATGTTCTGCAGACCCTCGACGGTGGCGTCCTGACCGGTGACGTTGTTGGCGCCCGCGGCGTTGCTGCGGCCCAGGATCTGGATGACCGAGTTGGCCAGACCGTCGTTGGCAGCCAGAACTCCCTGGATGTTGCCCCCGGCCTGCGTGTACATCTGCTCGAAGATGGTCGCGGCCTCCTGGTTGTCCCAGCCGGGCACGGCCTGCTCCGCCACCTGCGTGTACTGCGTCATCTCGTCGAGCACCTCGTGGGCGCCCGCCGAGAAGAGGGTGGCGTTGTTGTCGTCCGGCGAGCCGTTGAGGAAGGCGATGTTCGCGGGCTCGTCGCCGAGGCACTGGGCCAGGCCCTGGCCCTGCAGCCGGCCGACCTCGGTGTTGTCGAAGGAGACGTAGTACTCGGCCGAGCCACCCAGGGTGAGCCGGTCGTAGTCGATGGTCCGCACGCCTTCGGCGGTGGCCTTCTCCTGGATCTGCGCGCCCGAGGCGGAGTCCAGGTTGACGATCGCCAGGACGGTGACGCCCTCGGTGATCATCTGCTCGGCGATGGTGGCCTGCCGCTGGGCGTCGCCCTCGGCGTTCTGGATGACGGCCTCGACGCCGGCCTCCTCGAAGGCCTCCTCGAGGTAGGGGCGGTCGAAGTTCTCCCAGCGGACCGAGGACTCGGTGTCGGGGAGGATCACCCCGACCTTGCCGGCCGCGTCGCCGCCACCGCCGCCGCCGCCGCTGCCGCCGCTGCCCGAGTCGCCGCCGCACGCGGCCAGACCGAAGACCAGACCGGCGGCGATCGCCGTCGTCACTGTGCGCCGTCGCACCATGAGGTGACCTGCCATTTCGTTGGGGTTACAGAGAAATTCCGGCGGCACATCTTGCGCGCCCCCTCCCCGTGGCCGCAACCACACCTTCACCCTGTTGCCGGACCGTGATCCGGACACCCCCCGAACGGGGGCGGGCCGCGCTTGGCCGCGCGGTTACCGACGGGTAACTTGGACGAGCCCGGACCCTGCCGGGCCGGTAACGAATCCTGCGGAGGTCACATGTCCCGCTCGCTGCGTGAGGTCGTCTTCGTCGACGGCGTACGCACTCCCTTCGGCAAGGCCGGCCCCAAGGGCGTCTACGCCGAGACGCGCGCCGACGATCTCGTCGTCCGCTGCATCCGCGAGCTGCTGCGCCGGAACCCGGCCCTGCCGGCCGACCGGGTGGACGAGGTGGCCATCGCCGCCACCACCCAGATCGGCGACCAGGGCCTGACCCTCGGCCGCACCGCCGCGCTGCTGGCGGGCCTGCCGAAGTCCGTCCCGGGCTACTCCATCGACCGCATGTGCGCCGGTGCCATGACCGCGGTGACCACCACCGCCTCGGGCATCGCCTTCGGCGCCTACGACGTCGCCATCGCGGGCGGCGTCGAGCACATGGGCAACCACCCCATGGGCGAGGGCGTGGACCCCAACCCGCGGATCATCAGCGAGAAGCTGGTCGACCCCTCCGCGCTGGTCATGGGCTCCACCGCCGAGAACCTGCACGACCGCTTTCCGCACCTGACCAGGGAGCGCGCCGACGCGTTCGCCCTGGCCAGCCAGCAGAAGTACGCCAAGGCCGTCGCCAACGGGAAGATCGGCCCGGAGCTGGTTCCCATGGCCACCCGGTCGAAGGAGTTCGGCTGGGGCGTCGCGACCGTCGACGAGCCGCCGCGGCCGCAGACCACCCTCGAGGGCCTGGGCACGCTGAAGACGCCGTTCCGCCCGCACGGGAACGTGACCGCCGGCAACGCCGCCGGTCTGAACGACGGCGCGACCAGCTGCCTGCTCGCGGCCGAGGACGTCGCCGAGGAACTGGGCCTGAACATCGGGATGCGCCTGGTGGGCTACGGCTTCGCCGGCGTCGAGCCCGAGGTCATGGGCATCGGCCCGGTGCCCTCCACGGAGAAGGCCTTCGCCCGCACCGGCCTGACCATCGACGACATCGGACTGTTCGAGCTCAACGAGGCCTTCGCCATCCAGGTGCTCGCCTTCCTCGACCACTTCGGCATCGCCGACGACGACGACCGCGTCAACCCGTGGGGCGGCGCCATCGCCGTCGGCCACCCGCTCGCCTCCTCCGGCGTCCGGCTGATGACCCAGCTGTCGCGGCAGTTCGCCGAGCGCCCCGACGTCCGCTACGGCCTCACCGCCATGTGCGTCGGCCTCGGCATGGGCGCCACCGTGATCTGGGAGAACCCCCACTGGGAGGGCGACAAGTGAGCACCGCTGTCTTCGAGACCGAGGTCGTCACCGAGGCCAAGGTCCGGTTCCTCGACCTGCCCGGACTGTCCGGTGAGTTCGCGCTGATCACCATCGACAACGGGCACGACCACACCCGTCCGTCGACGTTCGGCCCCGGCGGCCTGGCCTCGCTGGACGCCGCGCTGGACGAGATCGCCGCGCACTCCCCCGCCCCCGCGGCGATCGGTGTGACCGGCAAGCCGTTCATCTTCGCCGTCGGCGCGGACCTCTCCGGCGTCCCGTCGGTGACCGACGCCTCCGCCGCGCGGGAGATCGCCGAGACCGGCCACCGGGTGTTCCGCCGGCTGAAGGACTCCTCGGTCCCGACGTTCGCCTTCGTCAACGGGGTGGCCCTCGGCGGCGGCCTGGAGCTGGCGCTGCACTGCCACTACCGGACGATCAGCGGCGGCGCGGCCGTCGCGTTCCCCGAGGCGTTCCTCGGGCTGGTCCCCGGCTGGGGCGGCACGCAGCTGCTGCCGAACCTGATCGGCATCGACGCCGCCGTCACGGTGATCGTCGAGAACGCCCTGGCGCAGAACAAGATGACGCCGGCACCGAAGGCAGCGTCGCTCGGCATCGCCGACGCGCTGTTCGAGCCGGCCGACTTCCTCGAGCGCTCGCTCGAGTGGGCCGTCGGCGTGCTCGACGGCTCGGTCACGGTGGCGCGTTCCGAGGTCGACCGCTCGGCCTGGGACGACGCCATCGCCCGGGCGCGTGGCGTCGTCGCCGCGCGCACCCGGAACGCCTCCCCCGGCGCCGTCCACTCCGTCGACCTGCTCGACCTGGCCCGCAACGGCGTGGACGCCGAGGCCTTCACCGCCGGCACCGCCGCCGAGGACGACGCGCTCACCGAGCTGCTGATGAGCGACCCGCTGCGGGCCTCGCTCTACTCGTTCGACCTCGTCAACAAGCGGGCCAAGCGGCCGGCCGGCGCACCGGACAAGGCGCTGGCCCGGAAGGTCACCAAGGTCGGCGTCGTGGGCGCCGGGCTCATGGCCTCGCAGCTGGCGATGCTGTTCGTGCGCCGGCTCGAGGTGCCGGTCGTGCTCACCGACGTCGACCAGGCCCGGGTGGACAAGGGTGTGGCCTACGTGCACGGCGAGCTGGACAAGCTCGCCCAGCGCGGCCGGCTCAGCGCCGACAAGCTCAACCAGCTCAAGGCACTGGTCACCGGCTCGCTGTCCAAGGACGTCTTCGCCGACGCCGACCTCGTCATCGAGGCCGTGTTCGAGGAGATGTCGGTCAAGCAGCAGGTGTTCGCCGAGGTGGAGGCCATCGTCTCCCCCGAATGCGTGCTGGCGACCAACACCTCGGCGCTGTCGGTGACCGAGATGGCATCCGAGCTCGAGCACCCCGAGCGCGTGGTCGGCCTGCACTTCTTCAACCCGGTGGCCGTCCTGCCGCTGCTGGAGGTCGTCCGCGCCGAGCAGACCGACGACGCGTCGCTGGCCACCGCCTTCGCCGTCGGCAGGTCGCTGAAGAAGTCCTGCATCCTGGTCGCCGACGCTCCCGCGTTCGTGGTCAACCGGCTGCTCACCCGCTTCCTGGGTGAGGTCACCGCCGCCGTCGAGCAGGGCACCCCGGTGCCTGTGGCGGAGAAGGCGCTGGACCGGCTGGGTCTGCCGATGACGCCGTTCGAGCTGCTCTCGCTCGTCGGGCCGGCGGTGGCGCTGCACGTAGCCGAGCGCATGCACGAGGCGTTCCCCGACCGGTTCGCGGTCGGCGAAGGGCTGCGCAAGGTCGTCGAGCTGGGCAAGTCCAGCGTGTTCAGCGAGCCGGGCGTCGTCGACCCCGAGCTCGTGGACGCCTTCGCCGGCGACTCCCCGCTCACGGAGGAGCAGGTGCACGACCGGGCGGTCGAGGCGCTGGCCCAGGAGATCCGGATGATGCTGGACGAGGGCGTGGTGCAGGCGGTGCAGGACATCGACCTGGCCATGATCCTCGGCGCCGGGTGGCCGTTCTGGCTGGGCGGCATCTCCGCCTATCTGGACCGCACCGGCGTCTCGGAGAAGGTGACCGGCTCCCGGTTCCTGCCGCAGGGCGTGGCCTCGCTGCCCGCCTGAGCGCCCTGAACGCGAACGGCCTCGCACGTCAACGGCGACGTGCGGGGCCGTCCGTCGTCCTCGGCCACCGACATCACCTGCGGCACGCGACCCCCGCGCCCGAACGCGCCGACGGCGACCCCACCGCGAGGGTGCTGACCGCGGGTGGACGGCGGTCCGCCCCGGGCCGCGGCTCGGGTTCGCCGTGTCGCAGCCGGGTGCGCGGTCGACGGCAAATCTCACGTCGATACGGCGCGCGGGAGGATCCGCACCCCGGTCAGGCCAGGCGGGCGGCGCTGCCGTAGAGGGACACCCAGTTCCGGCTGTCGAACAACAGGTCCTGGTCGGGGTGGTAGTGCAACCCCGTCAGGTCGTAGGTCCGGATGTAGTCGATGTCCACGGGGTGCTCGAGGATGGCCAGCTAGCCACCCTGGTTGCTGAAGCAGACCCCGCCCTCTGCTCCCCGGCGAGCGACCGGATCACCCCGCCGCACCAGGTCCTCGACCAGCGGGACCAGGTGCGTGTACGGCCGGCCATCGTTCGCCGGCATGCCCCGTTCCACCTTCCCCGTCGGGGTCATCGCTCAGCGGAACTTGCTGGTGAGGCTGTCCATCGTGCGGTTCACCGAGGCGACCTTGATGTGCGAGAGCCCACCGGTCGCGCCGGCGGCGATCATCGCCTCGTGCGCCGCCCGCAGGGTCGCCCACACCTCGTCGGCCTCCCCCTCGAGCGTGGTGCCGAGCGCGCCGACCTCGTAGCGCAGCCCCGACGCCTGGATCACCGCGATCGCGGCCTCCACGTGGGCGTGCGGGTCCTCCGGGGTGCCCGGGGGTGAGGGCGCCACCTGGATCTCGGCGATCATGAGCACTTCTTCCTCCTGGATGACCGCGCCGCAGGGACCCGCCGGGGGCGCGCGAGCGGCGGGGAGCGACGGGGTCCTTCTACTGCTGGGCCCCGTCCACGGGCTCGACGACGTGGTCCTCGCGGTACTCGGCGAGCCGGGAGGTCCACTCGGCGATCCGGCGGGCGACGTCCTGCTCCGTCAGCCCGGCGTCGGCCAGCACCTGGCCACGGCTGCCGTGGTCGAAGAACTGCTGCGGCAGCCCCATGGCGCGCACCGGCACGTCGACGCCGCGGTCCTGCAGCGCCTGGGTGACGGTCGTGCCCACTCCCCCGGCCCGGCCGCCATCCTCGACGGTGACCACGAGCCGGTAGCCGGCGGCCAGGTCGAGCAGTTCCGGAGCCACCGGCAGCACCCAGCGCGGGTCGACGACGGTGACCCCGATGCCGTGGTCCGCGGCCCTGTCGGCCGCGGCCAGGCACATCGGCACCATCGAGCCGACGGCGACCAGCAGCACGTCGCGGCGCTCGTCACGGCGGAGCACGTCCACCGGCCCCCGCCGCTCCAGCGCCGGGATGCCGACCGGCGGCGCGCCCTTCGGGAAGCGGACGACGGTCGGCCCGTCCGTGACCGCGACCGACTCGCGCAGCGCCTCCCGCAGCGTCGGCTCGTCCCGCGGCGCGGCGAGCCGCAGGCCGGGGACGACCGACAGGATCGACATGTCCCACATGCCGTTGTGCGAGGCGCCGTCGGTGCCGGTCACACCGGCGCGGTCGAGTACCACGGTCACCGGCTGCCGATGCAGGGCGACGTCCATGAGCAGCTGGTCGAACGCCCGGTTGAGGAACGTCGAGTAGACGGCCACGACGGGGTGCAGGCCGCCCATCGCCAGGCCGGCGGCCGAGGTCAGCGCGTGCTGCTCGGCGATGCCGACGTCGAAGGTGCGCTCCGGGAACCGCTCGGCGAAGGCGGCCAGCCCGGTCGGGTGCAGCATCGCGGCGGTGATCGCCACGACGTCGGAGCGCTCGGCGCCGATCCGCACCAGCTCGTCGGAGAACGCCGTCGTCCAGTCGCGGGCCGCGGCCGCGCTGGCACCGCTGTCGGGGTCGAAGACGCCGGTGGCGTGCCAGGCGTCGATCTGGTCGGTCTCCGCCGGCGGGTAGCCGAAGCCCTTGGTGGTGACGGCGTGCACGATCACCGGTCCCCCGAAGGACCGGGCCCGGCGCAGCGCGGACTCCATGACCTCGACGTCGTGCCCGTCGACCGGGCCGATGTACTTCATGCCGAGGTCCTCGAACATGCCCTGCGGCGACAGGACGTCCTTGAGGCCCTTCTTGATCGCGTGCAGCGCGTCGTACAGCGCGGAGCCCACGACCGGCGCCTTGTGCAGCGCCTGGCGCACCTGGAGCAGCGCGTTCTCGTAGCCGGGGCGCAGCCGCAGCGTGGCCAGCGCATCGGCGACGCCGCCGATGGTCGGTGAGTAGGAGCGGCCGTTGTCGTTGACCACGATGACGACCGGGCGGTCCTGGGCCGCGGCGATGTTGTTCAGCGCCTCCCAGGCCATGCCACCGGTGAGGGCGCCGTCGCCGATGACGGCCACGACGGGCCGGCCGTCACCGCGGACGGCGAAGGCCTTGGCCAGCCCGTCGGCGTAGGACAGCGACGTCGAGGCGTGGCTGTTCTCGACCCAGTCGTGCTCGCTCTCCGCGCGGCTGGGATAGCCGGAGAGCCCGCCGCGCTGGCGCAGCCGCTCGAAGCCCTCGACCCGGCCGGTGAGCATCTTGTGCACGTAGGACTGGTGCCCGGTGTCGAAGACGATCGGCTCGCGCGGGGAGTCGAACACCCGGTGCAGCGCGATGGTCAGCTCGACGCAGCCGAGGTTGGGGCCCAGGTGGCCACCGGTCCTGGCCACGCTGGTGACCAGGGTGTCGCGGATCTCCGCCGCGAGGGCGGGCAGCTGCTCGGCCGGGAGGGCACGCAGGTCCTCGGGGCTCCGGAGCGATCGCAGGAGCGGCACGGCTCGGCGGTGTCCTCTCTCCATGGGCGGCGCGACCGGGGGAAGGACGCACGCCCACTGTAGTCGCGTTCGGCCACCTGGCCGGTGGGCGGAAGCGGCGTCAGAGCCGGGGCACCCATCGCTCGCCGCGCAGGGCACCGCCGACCACCTCGACGCCGCGGGCCGCGGCCGCCAGCCTCGTCCCCTCGCGCTCGTAGGCCGCGATGGCCGCCTCGATCGCCTCGGTGGGCAGCTGGTCGGCCAGCTCCACCCGGATCGTCCGCCAGCCGCGACGCGCGGCCTCCAGCCCGGCGGCGACGTGGTCACCGGCGAAACGGGCCAGCAGGACCGGGTACCGGCGGAGCACCTCGTGGGCCCGGTAGTCCGACGGCACGAGGTCGAAGAGCCAGGCCACGGCGGTGCGCTCCCAGTCGGGCGCACCAGGAGGCCGCACCTGCTCCGGCCACCCCGGCGGCACCGTTCCGTCCACCGCACCATTCTGCGCCATCGGTCGAACATCCGTTCGACCGGCGCGCGCCCGAGCTAGGCAGACATCTGCCGCTTGAGCCAGAACTGCTCGAAGCCCCAGGTGCCGGCGCCGCTGGAGTGGTAGCTGACCAGCTCCCACCCCTCGGCACCGAGCTTGTTGAGCACCGAGCTGACGTCGCCCTGCTGCCGTTCCGACTGACCGCCGGGGAGCTTCACGCTGACCCCCGCGCGCTGGGACTCGGCGTCGTTGGCGGTGATGACCGAGGCGTATTCCCACGTGGGCACCCCTAGACGGTAGCGAGGCGGCCCGGCGGGGGACGTCGCCGGGTCAGGCGGGGACGAGCAGCGCCACGCACTCGACGTGCTGCGTCATCGGGAAGGCGTCGAACCCACGCAGCCCCGCCAGGCGGTACCCGGCGCCGACGAACGCCGCGACGTCCCTGCCCAGGGCGGCCGGGTCGCAGGCGACGTAGACGATCGCCCGTGCGCCGGTGCCGGCGAGCAACCGGCTGACCGCCTTCCCCGCGCCGGCACGCGGCGGGTCGAGGACGACGACGTCCGGCACCGACCCCACCTCGACGAGCAGCTCCTCCAGCCCCTCGGCGTCGACCATGCCCTCCCACACCTCGGCCTGCGGGAGCGCGGAGAGGTTGGCATCGGCCGCGGCGCAGGCGCCGGGGTCGGACTCCACGCAGACCACGCGGCCCTCCTCGCCCACCAGCGGGGCGAGGGCGCCGCCGAACAGGCCGGCCCCGGCGTAGAGGTCCAGGACGATCTCTCCCGGGAGCACCGCGGCGAAGTCCTCGACGGCGGAGACCAGGGCGTCGGCCGCAGCGGGGTGCACCTGCCAGAACCCGGTGCCCTCCACCTCCCAGTCCCGACCACCGGCGCGGCGCTCGGCACGTCCGGCCGGTTCCGCGGGCAGCTCCTCACCGGCCTGCAGCACCTCGGCCACCTGCGGCCGGCCGCGACGGTCCAGCCGGGAGGTGGTCACCGCCCCGGTCGAGTCGATCGAGACGTCGACGGCGCCGGCACCCGGCCAGCGCCGGGCGAGCACGGCCTGCGCGGCCGGCTCGACGGTGATCGGGCAGTCGTCGAGGACGACGACGTCGTGCGAGCGGTGCCGCCGCAGTCCGGGCGCCCCGGTGCGGTCGACGGCGAACCGGGCCCGCGAGCGCCACCGCAACGCCCCGCCGGGCAGCTCCTCGACCACGAGCCCGGCCACCACCGGGTCCCCTGCGTCCAAGCCCCCGAGCCGCACCAGCTGCTCGCGCACCACGGACGCCTTGAGCCGGTGCTGCTCGGCCGGGTCCACGTGCTGCCAGTCGCAGCCGCCACACTTCCCCGGGCCGCTGTAGGGGCACGGCCGCTCGATGCGTGCCGGCGATGCCTCGAGCACCTCGACGGCGTCGGCGCGGCAGAAGCCGGCATGCCGGTCCTCGGTCACCCGCACCCGCACCCGCTCACCGGGCAGCGTGTGCCGGACGAAGACCACCCGGCCCTCGTGCCGGGCCACGCAGTGCCCACCGTGTGCGACCGGACCGACGGTCACCTCGAACTCCTGCCCCACCCACCCGCCGTCACGGTCAGGTGACGTGCTGGAGCGGCCCCGCCGCAGGGGCCCGCGCCGAGCCTGCGAGGGGCGAGGTGGACGGGATCCTTCAGCCATAGGGCGTCACGTCGGCCTGGTCGTCGGTGTAGCCGCGGCGGAGATCGCCGGGTGCCGGGCCGCTGCCCCGTCCGTCGTCGTCGTGACCGACGCTGCTCTCCAGCTGCCAGGGCACGGTGGTGATCATGACGCCTGGTTGGAACTGCAGCCGCGCGCGCAGCCGCAGCGCGCTCTGGTTGTGCAGGACGTTCTCCCACCAGTGACCGACCACGTACTGGGGCACGAAGACGACCACGAGCTCGCGCGGGCTGTCGCGGCGGATGCCCTTCACGTAGTCCAGCACCGGCCGGGTGATCTCGCGGTACGGCGACTCCAGGACGGTCAGCGGCACCGGGATGTCGTAGCGGTCCCACTGCGCCTGCAGGGTCCGCGTCTCGGCGTCGTCCACGTTGACCGTGAGCGCGGTCAGCGCGTCCGGGCGGGTCGCCCGCGCGAAGGCCAGCGCGCGCAGCGTCGGCTTGTGCACCTTGGAGACCAGCACCACGGCGTGCACCTTGCTCGGCAGCGTGCGCGAGTCCGAGTCGGGCTGCAGCTGGTCGGAGACGTGGCAGTAGTGCTTGTAGATCGCCTTCATCAGCACGAACAGCACCGGCATGGCCAGCAGCACCAGCCACGCGCCGTGGGTGAACTTGGTGACGACGATGATCAGCAGCACCGCGGTGGTCATCGATCCGCCGACGGCATTGATGATCTGCGAGCGGCGCATCCGCCCGCGCTCGGCCGGGTCGGCCGTCCGCATCTCGCGGTTCCAGTGCCGCACCATGCCCCACTGGCCGATGCTGAAGCTGGTGAAGACGCCGATGATGTAGAGCTGGATCAGCCGCGAGACGTCGGCCTCGAAGGCGACGATGAGCAGGGCTGCGAACCCGGCCAGCAGCAGGATGCCGTTGCTGTACACCAGCTTGTCGCCGCGGGTGTGCAGCTGCCGGGGCATGAACCGGTCCTGCGCCAGCACCGAGCCCAGCAGCGGGAACCCGTTGAACGCGGTGTTCGCGGCCAGGATGAGCACCAACGCGGTGGCCGCCTGGATCAGGTAGAAGCCGATCGAACCGTTCCCACCGAACACGGCCGCGGCGAGCTGGGCGATGACCGTGCGCTGGGGCTCGGTCTCGCAGTCGGCGAAGCCGTTCAGGTCGCAGGGGTGCTCGACGTACTTCACGTCCGCCAGCAGGGCGAGGGCGGTGACGCCGACGAACATGGTGGCCGCGATGCCGCCCATGAGCGCCAGCGTGGTCGCGGCGTTCCGGCTCTTGGGCGGTCGGAAGGCCGGGACGCCGTTGGCGATCGCCTCCACACCCGTGAGTGCGGTGCAGCCGGAGGCGAAGGCCCGCAGGGCGAAGAAGATCAGCGCCAGCCCCGCCATCTGGGTGTACTCGGGCTCGGGCGTGACCGAGTAGCCGGAGCTCTCGGCAGTGAGGCCCCCGTCGGTGAGGAAGTACCGGACCAGGCCGGTGACGATCATCACGAGGATGCCGCTGATGAACAGGTACGTCGGCACGGCGAAGGCCCGGCCGGACTCGCGCACACCGCGCAGGTTGGCCGCGGCGAGCAGGGCGACCAGGCCCACCGCGATCAGCACCCGGTGGGAGTTCAGCGACGGGAACGCCGAGATGATGTTGTCGGTGCCCGCCGAGACCGACACCGCGACGGTCAGCACGTAGTCGGTGAGCAGCGCGCTGGCCACCACCAGGCCGGCGAACTGCCCGTGGTTCTTCATGGCGACCTCGTAGTCGCCGCCGCCCGAGGGGTAGGCGTGCACCACCTGGCGGTAGGACAGCACCACTGTCACCAGCAGGACGACGACCACCGCGGCCAGCCACGGTGCCAGGTACAGGAATGCCGTACCGGCGAGCGTGAGCACGATGAGGATCTCCTGGGTGGCGTAGGCCACGGAGGAGAGCGGGTCACTGGCGAAGATCGGGAGCGCGAGCCGCTTGGGCAGCAGGGACTCCCCCGCCCGGTCGCTGCGCACGGGGCGGCCGAGGACGAGGCGTTTCGGGAGTTGTCCGAGGTCGGACAGGCTTGGCACGGCGGCGATGGTACGGATCCGGGGACCGTCCGCGCGGGTGACTCGGCACACCCCGCCCCGTCGGGGGAACCCGCCCGCCTGCATCCTCCGGGCACTGCACCGGGTGTAGCTTCGCGGCCGGGAAACACGCGGGCGGACGGCGCCCGCGCGACCGTTGCCGCAGGGAGTGACACGTGCACGTGGTCGTGATGGGCTGCGGCCGTGTCGGCTCGGCGATCGCCCGTCGGCTGGAGCAGATCGGGCACAGCGTGGCCGTGATCGACCAGGACCCCGAGGCGTTCCGCCGTCTGGGCCCCGACTTCGCGGGACGTCAGATCACCGGGCTGGGCTTCGACCGCCAGACGCTGCTCGACGCCGGCATCGACTCCGCCGGGGCGTTCGCCGCGGTGAGCAGCGGCGACAACTCCAACATCATCAGCGCCCGCGTGGCCCGCGAGACCTTCGGCGTGCAGCACGTCGTGGCCCGCATCTACGACTCCAAGCGCGCCGAGGTCTACGAGCGCATGGGGATCCCGAGCGTGGCGACCGTTCCGTGGACGGTGAACCGACTGCTGCGCGAGCTGCTGTCGGTGAAGGTCAGCGAGCTCTGGCGCGAGCCGACCGGCAAGGTGCTCCTCATGCGGGTCACCGTCACCGAGGTCTGGGTCGGGCGCCGGCTCGCGGACCTGGAGACGGCGACCGGGGCGCGTGCCTCGTGGCTGATCCGGTTCGGCGAGGCCCAGCTGCCGACGCCGACGACGGTTCTCCAGCACGGCGACCAGCTCGTCGTCGCCGCCACCGACGAGCTGACCGCGCGCGTGCACGAGGTCGTCGAGCAGGGTCCGCGGGGAGGAGAGCACTGATGCGCGTCGCCATCGTCGGAGCCGGCGCCGTCGGTCGCTCCATCGCCGGGGAACTCCTGGAGAACGGGCACACCGTGATGCTCATCGAGAAGGACGGCCGCAAGGTCCGCACCCGCTCGGTGCCCGGCGCCGAGTGGGTCCAGGCCGACGCCTGCGAGGTGACCTCCCTGGAGGAGGCGCAGCTCGCCACGTGCGACGTCGTGGTGGCCGCCACCGGCGACGACAAGGCCAACCTCGTCGTCTCGCTGCTGGCCAAGACCGAGTTCGCCGTCAACCGGGTGGTCGCCCGCGTCAAGGACCCCCGCAACGAGTGGCTCTACACCGAGGCGTGGGGCGTCGACGTCGCCGTCTCCACGCCACGCGTGCTCGCCGCACTGGTCGAGGAGGCGGTGACGGTCGGCGACGTCGTCCGGCTCATGAGCTTCCGCAAGGGCGCGGCCAACCTGGTCGAGATCACCCTCGGCGACGACACCCCCTGGGTCGGTCACCCGCTCCGCGACGTCCCGCTCCCCCGCGAGACCGTGCTCACCACGATCCTGCGCGGCGACCGGGTGATCACCCCGACGCCGGACGAGCCGCTGGAGTCCGGGGACGAGCTGCTGTTCGTCTCGCACGGCGAGAACGAGGACCAGCTCCAGCAGGTGTTCGCCCCGGGCGGTCCCGGCTCGGTCGCCGGCTGACCGACCGCGGAGGTTCAGCCGGCGGGTCCGTCCTCCGCCGACGTGCGGTGGCGGTGCAGCCGGGCCACCACCCACAGCGTTCCCAGCAGCACGACGGCGGTGAGCGGCAGACCGAGCAGCACCGAGAACGTGCCCAGGAGCTCGACGTCGTCGGCCAGGTAGTAGATCCACTGCACGCCCGCGCGCAGGAAGAAGCTCGCCGCCCACAGCACGGTCAGCCAGGCGTAGGCCCGGAGCAGCCGCGGATCGTCGCGCCAGTGCCGCCCGGGCTCGGTCGCGGCGACGGCCGGCTCCGCGGCTTCCGCGTCCACCGGCCGGCGGGACCTCTCCCACGGCCGCGTGCGGCCGGCCAGCGACCCGACGTGGCTGGGTGCCAGGAACTCCGCCGCGACGCCGACCAGCGGCCACCGGAACGGGATCGAGCCCAGCAGCACGACGCCGACCGCGAGACTGCGGACGATGCCCAGCACGAAGTAGTCGCGGGCCTGACCGGAGACCGATGCGATGGCGACGGCGACGCCGACGGCGAACAGCCCGCTGACCGCCTGCTGGATGCTCTGCCGGCGCACCACGCGGAGGAGGAAGACCACCAGCGCGGCTCCGACGGCGGCCCAGATGCCGGTGCGCAGCCCGTCGATGCCGTTGGCCACGACGAAGGCCACCGTGGGCAGCGTCGCGTCGACCATGCCCCGCCAGCCACCCAGCTGGTCGAGCACCATGTCGCGGTCGAACATCGGCGCCCGGCGGTCGGTGCCCTCGGTCACGCCGTCGTCCGGGCCTGCTGTGGTCACGCCGGTTCCCCCCGTCCCCACGTCCGGTCCGGCGCCGGCCGCCGCCCCGCCTGCCGCGAGGGCGTCAGCCGGAGCAGAGCTCGTACCAGGGGTTGTAGATGACCTGCCGGCCGTCGAAGGCCGCGAATCGACCCCTCGCGGTGAGCGAACGCCCGGGCTCGATGCCGGGGATGCGCCGCCGGCCCAGCCAGACCAGCGTCACCGAACCCGAGCCGTCGAACAGCTCGGCCTCGAGCGTGGGAACCGTCTCGCGCGGCGTGTAGACGACCGACTTGAGCCGGCCGGTCACGGTCACGACTTCGCCCTTGCGGCAGGCGCTGACCCGGTCGCAGCCGGCGCTGGCCGATTCCGCGCGCAGCTCCTGCGCGTCGATCGCCTGGTCGTCCGCGGTGATCCGCTGGATCGCGCGCGACCACCAGCCGGCAGGTCGGGTCTCGGTCACCCCTCCAGCGTAGTGCGGCTCCGCGCGGACGGGGCCGGGCACCGCTGCCATCGTGGCGCGCCGCTCAGGCGGGGCCGGCGGTGGGCCGGTCCCCGGGCTGCTGGGCGGCCGCCTGCTGCTGCGCCAGCTGCGCGGCCGCCTGCGCGGGCAGCGTCAGCGGCAGCGGCTCGCGCACCGGCATGGGCTCGGTGCCCCGGACGACGACGATGCCGCGGAACGCCTCCTCCAGCAGCGACTCGGCCGCCCGCGCCTCGTCCTCGACAGGACCGCTGAGCAGGCCGCGCAGGAACCAGCGCGGGCCGTCGACGCCGAAGAAGCGCGCGTGCCGGCGCACCGGCTGCGGTGCCGGGGCGCCCGGCTGCGCGGCGGCCGGGGCCATCATGGTGCCGGACAGCTCGATGCCGAACGGGCCCTCGACCTCGCGCAGCGAGGCGCCCTGGCCCGATGCGCTGCGCCCCAGCTCGGTGCGCACGTCGTCCCAGATCCCTGCGGCCCGCGGGGCGGCGAAGGCGGAGACCTGCAGCAGCGACTTCCCCGAGCGGAGGGTCGCTGCGACCACCCGCTGCTGCTGGTTGAGCTCCACCCGCAGGTCCATGCCGGGCAGGGCCGGGAGCCGGATGGCGCCGAGGTCGATGCGCGCCAGACCGTCCTGGGGCGCGTCGGCCTCGTCGTAGGGCCCCGTCGTGGCCTCGACGTCGCGGACCCGCTGCTGCGGCTCCGGGGGCACCCCGCGCTCGCGCAGGCTGCGGTCGATGCGGTTGCGCCGCCGTCCGAACGGCATGTCAGTTCCGCCCCTCACGTGCTGGTGGATCGGCGGGCCCGTGCCCACCGGTGGACCCGTGCCCGCCCTCGCCGCGCTCGCTGGCCGGCAGCTCGGGCACCGGCACGAACCGGGCCCGGGCCACTTGCTGGACGACCAGCTGGGCGATGCGGTCGCCCCGGCTGAGCCGGAGCGTGCTGTGCGGGTCGAGGTTGATGAGGTTGACCTTGATCTCGCCCCGGTAGCCCGAGTCGATGGTGCCCGGTGCGTTCACCATGCTCAGCCCCAGCCGGTGCGCGAGACCCGACCGGGGGTGCACGAAGCCGGCGTAGCCGTCGGGGATGGCGACCGCGATCCCGGTACCCACCAGACGCCGCTCGAACGGAGCCAGCTCGACGTCCTCGGCGGCGGTGAGGTCGGCTCCGGCGTCACCGGGCAGCGCGTAGCGGGGCACGGCGCCGCCGGGGCCGGTCAGCAGGACGGGCACGTCCGGCTCGACGAGTGGCTCGGGCACGACGGCGACCCTAGCCGCGGAGCCGGCGCAGGTCTGCGAGGACCCGACGGGCCAGGTTCTCGGTCGCGCGCCGGTTGCCGCGCCCGGCCAGCGCCGCCCCGATGAGGAGGGGCGCGGCCGAGGGGACCGCGCCGGCGAGCCGGCGGGTCAGCCGCCGCCGCAGGGCGCGCATGCCGGCGGCGCCCAGGAGGGAACCCAGACCGGCGGCCTGCGCGCCCACGGCTCGCTGTTCGGACCAGGCGGCGAGGTATGCCTCTCCGCGCCGGGCGGCGTCGCCGGGCGGGCGGCGGTCGTGCAGCTCGTGCAGTTCGGCGATCAGCACGATCTCCACGGCCGCCACGAGCACGGTCTCGGCACCCAGTTCCAGGGGCACCGCCATCAGGGACGGCGGAACCAGCCAGTGGGCCGCCGAGAGACCCCCCGCTGCCGCGCCGATCCCGGAGGTGGCCCGGGCCGCGCGCTGGACGAGCGCCTCGGCGATCTCGTCGTCGGAGGCACCGGGATGGGCGCGGCGCAGGCGCTCCCGGTCACGCACCGGCAGGCGGGGAGCGGTGACGGCCAGCAGCTCGCCGAGGAGCGCGCTCGGGCTGCGCCCACCGGCCGGCGGCACCCCGGGGTCACCGGGATGGCCGCCCGCCGGACCGGTCTCCCCGGTCGCGGACGGCGCACCGGCGAAGGCGCCGGCGACCGCGCCGGCCACGGCGCCGACGACGTCGCGGAGCCCGCCGGCGCCGGACCGCCCGGAGGCCGTGCCGGCCACGCCGGCCACGGCGTCGGCCACGGCGCGGCCGGCCCGCGCGAGCGGGCTCTCCTCGACGGGTTCCGCCGCCGGGGAGACCGGCCGGGGCGGCGGCACCTCACGCGGCGCCCCCATGCGCGGCTCCGTCATCCGTCCCCCAGGTGAGGTGCTGGAACGGCCCCCTGCCGGGCCTTCCGTGTGGCCCCGTCCCGGGTCCCGCCCTGAGCTTGCGAAGGGTGGGGAGGACGGGGTCCTTTCAGGCGCAGTCGCGGCAGAAGAGCTGGTCGCCCTTGGTGGAGGTCAGACGGCTGCGGTGCTGCACCAGGAAGCAGCGCGAGCAGGTGAACTCGTCCTCCTGCTTGGGCAGCACGCGGACCGTGAGCTCCTCGCCGGAGAGGTCGGCGCCGGGGAGCTCGAGGTTCTCGTTGAAGTCGGTCTCGTCGACGTCGACCGAGGAGGACTGCGCCTCAGCGCGCCGCGCCTTGAGCTCCTCCAGCGAGTCCTCGCCGAGCTCGTCGGTCTCGTTGCGGCGTGGGGCGTCGTAGTCGGTGGCCATGTGGTGTGCCCCTCCTCCGGATTTCTCGGGCGTCGTGCCCGTTCGTCTGACGAGGCGCCGGGTGCGGCGCCGTCGTCCTTCCGGTCGCCGGTGGGCGACCAGTGGTCGTGTGGGCGGGGCCCGTTGCTGGGGCTCCCCTCCACCGCCGCACCTCCTCGCAGAGGACCGGCAGGCCCCCCAACGCCGACAGGGCCCGGTTTGTGCCCGACTCCGGGGAGGAGGCACGTCGGGCCCGTGGACGGGCGGGCGGGCGACGGAGCCGCAGAGGTTACCCTGCCGCCGTGGCGACTTCCCCGGGTGCCGATCCAGCTGTCGTGGGCCCGTACCTGGCCTCCGCGCTGGGGCACGAGAAATGGCGTTCGGTCACCGTCGAGCTCATCGCGGCGGGGATGTCGAACCTCACCTACGTGGTCACGCCGGCGGAGGGGGACCCGGACGACGCGGTGATCCTCCGCCGCCCGCCGACGGGCGCGGTTCTCGCGACGGCGCACGACATGGCCCGCGAGCACCGGGTGATCTCGGCGCTCGGCCCGACGCCGGTGCCCGTGCCGCGCACCCTGCACCTCTGCACGGACACCGCCGTGCTCGGTGCGCCGTTCTACGTGATGGAGCGGGTGGTCGGCGTCCACGTGGTGAGCGAGCTGCCCGCCGGTTACGCCGACGCCCCCGAGCAGCGGCGCGCCATCGGTCAGGCGCTGGTGGACACCCTGGCCGACCTGCACTCCGTGGACCCTGCCGCCGTCGGCCTGGCCGACTTCGGCCGGCCCGAGGGGTTCCTCGCCCGCCAGGTGCGCCGCTGGACCACGCAGTGGGAGGCCACCCGCGACCGCGACCGGCCCGACCTCGACGCACTCGCCGCGCGGTTGGCCGCCACCGTGCCCACGACCTCCCGCGCCGGCATCACCCACGGCGACTACCGCCTGGACAACTGCCTGCTCGACCCGGACGAACCCGGCCGCATCAAGGCGGTCCTCGACTGGGAGATGTCGACGCTCGGCGACCCGCTCACCGACATCGGGATGATGTTCGTCTACTGGCCCGAGGCCGGCGAGCAGCGACCATCGACGCTCAGCCCGGTCACCACGCTGCCCGGCTTCCCCACCCGGCTCGAGGTCGCCGACCGCTACGCCGCGCGCACCGGCACGGACCTCTCGGACCTCAACTGGTACGTGGGTTTCGCCTTCTTCAAGTTCGCCGCGATCATCGCCGGGATCCTCGCCCGGTCGGCCGCCGGGGCGATGGCCGGCAAGGACACCAGCGGCTACGCCGACCGGATCGGCCCGTGCGTCGAGCTGGGACGCGCCGCACTGGAGGACGGTGCGATCTAGGAGCAGGCCACGCCCCTAAGCTCCGGGCGTCAGCCGCCCACCGGGACCTCGTCGAGGAGATGCAGTGACCGAGCGCACCGCCGTCCGCCCCTCGGTGCGCCCGCGGAGCGGTCGCCGGCCGCTGCCGCCGCTGATCTTCCTGCTCGTGCTCGCCCTCGCGGCCGGGGCCGTCTGGTGGACGGTGATCCGCCAGGACCGCGCCCGTGAGGCCGACGAGGCCGCCGCCTGCGCCGAGGCCGAGGAGGCGCCGCCGGGGCTGGATCCCGGCACCGTGTCGGTGCGCATCTACAACGCCACCGACCTGCCCGGCCTGGCCACGAACGTGTCGGAGGAGCTGAAGGCCCGCGGCTTCACCGTCAGCGAGGTGGCCAACGACAGCAGCGAGCGCACGGTCGAGGGGGTGGGCGAGGTGCGGTTCGGTGCCCGGGGCCGCGAGCAGGCCCGGTTCGTGGCCGCCTACCTGCCCGGTGCGGGCGAGCACCAGGACACCCGTGCGACCGCGGAGGTCGACCTGGTGCTCGGGCCGGAGTTCACGGCGCTGGCCTCCGCCGAGGAGGTCGCCGCCGCGGTCGAGGAAGGCGCCGACGCCCCGCTCGGCTGCTGACCCCGGTCAGGGGTGCAGCTCGGCCAGCAGGTCGAGGAACGGCTCGGCCACCGACGGCGCGACCGCGACCACCATCGGCTCACCCACCGGGGCTCCGCGCAGACCGCTCACCACCGCACCCGCCTCGGCGGCCACCAGCGCTCCGGCGGCGTGGTCCCAGGGGTGGAGCCCCAGCTCGTAGTAGGCGTCCACGCGTCCGGCCGCCACCGCGCACAGATCCAGCGCCGCGCTGCCGAACCGCCGGATGTCGCGCACCCGCGGCAGCAGCTCGGCGACCACCCGTCCCTGGGCCCGGCGCTGCTCCGCCCGGTAGCCGAACCCGGTGGCCACCAGCGTCTGCTCCAGTGACGCCGGCCGGCCCGTGTGCAGCCGTCGGACGGTGCGCCCCGGGGCGGACAGCCATGCGCCCTCCCCGGCGGAGGCGGTGAAGAGCTCGCCGGTGGCGACGTTGAGCACCGCCCCGGCGCGGACCGACCCGTCCACCTCCGCCGCGACCGAGACGCCGTAGGCGGGCACGTCGTAGAGGAAGTTCACGGTGCCGTCGATCGGGTCGACGATCCAGCGGACGCCGCTGGTGCCGTTCCGGGAGGCACCCTCCTCCCCCAGCACGCCGTCGTCCGGGCGGGCGGTCAGCAGCCGCCGCACGAGCAGCTCCTCGCTGGCGGCGTCGACCGCCGTCACCACGTCCACGGGGCTGGACTTGGTGGCCACGTGCGCTCCGGCGCCGTCCCGGCCGCGGGCGACGAGGTCGGCCGCCTCCCGGGCCGCGGACACGGCCACGTCGAGCAGCTGGGACGACGTGGGGGTGCTCACGCGACGATCCTGCCCAGCCCCGCTCCCCGGCCCGATCGGCGGGGCCCGTCGGTGACCACGCGAGCGGCGGGGCGCCAGAGGGCCTTCCACTAGCCTGTCGCCGTGCAGGGCTTCGGAGTGGACATCGGCGGCAGCGGCATCAAGGGGTGCCTGGTCGACCTGGACGAGGGACGACTCCTCGGCGAACGGGTGCGGATCGAGACACCCCAGCCGTCCCTGCCGGACTCCGTCTACGGAGTGGTCGCCGGCATCGTGGAATCCTTCGGCTGGGGTGGGCAGGTGGGTGTGACCTTCCCCGGGGTGATGAAGGCCGGGGTCGCGCACACGGCCGCCAACGTGGACAAGAGCTGGATCGGCACCGACGTGGACGCCGGTCTGGAGCAGCGCATCCCCGGTGCGGTGCAGACACTCAACGACGCCGACGCCGCCGGCCTGGCCGAGATGCGCTACGGCGCCGGCCGCGGCCGCGGCGGCGTGGTGCTGATGCTCACCTTCGGCACCGGCATCGGCAGCGCCCTGTTCGTCGACGGCCGCCTGGTGCCCAACACCGAGTTCGGTCACATCCAGGTCGACGGCGAGGACGGCGAGCGGCGGGCGTCGGCCGCGGCGCGGGAGCGCGAGGAGCTCAGCTACCCGGCCTGGGCGCTGAGGGTCGACCGCTACCTCGACGTGCTCGAGGCCGGTCTGTGGCCCGACCTGATCATCGTGGGCGGCGGTGTGAGCAAGAAGGCGAGCAAGTGGGTGCCCCTGCTCAGCACGCGCACGCCGGTCGTCCCGGCCGAGCTGCAGAACGACGCCGGGATCGTGGGCGCCGCACTGGCCGCCGTGGAGCGACTGGCGCCCTGAGCGGCTCCGCGTGACCCCACCGGGTCGGCCCCGCCCGCCCCGTCGGAGCGAGGGTCCTGGATCCGGGGCGATGGTTTCACCGAGGAACGCCGTTACAATGGTGAAGCCCCAGCCCGTAGCCCTTCGAGCCGGGAGGGATCCCCTGCTCCCGTCGCGGTCAAACTCCGCATGGGTTCGCCGGGTCCTCCCCCGCCCGGGGCACTGGCCGGAGCCGCTGCCCGCGGACCACACGGTCCCCCGGGGAACGAACCCAGTACGGGAAGGAACCTGAGTGCCCGCCGACCAGCCAGCACCGGAAGCAGCCGCCGCGAGCACCAGCCCGCGCGCCAGGACGGCCGCCACCGGTACCCGCGCCAAGAAGGCGGCCGCCGAGCCGGCTTCCGCTCGGAAGAAGGCCCCGGCCAAGAGCCGCACCAAGCCGGCCATCACCCCGTCCCCGGGCGCCGGTGAGGGCACCGTGCTGACCGCCGTCGCGAGCGACGGTTCCGCCGTCGCCGTCGTGGACGCCGGCACCGAGGGCCTCAAGCTGGACGAGGCCGTCGTCTCGGGCGCCGACGGCCCGGAGGCCGAGGCCCCCGCCGCTGCCGCCGAGGGCGAGTCCGGCGACTTCGAGTGGGACGAGGAGGAGGAGTCCGAGGCGCTGCGCCAGGCGCGCAAGGACGCCGAGCTCACCGCGTCGGCCGACTCCGTCCGCGCCTACCTCAAGCAGATCGGCAAGGTCGCGCTGCTCAACGCCGAGGAGGAGGTCGACCTCGCCAAGCGGATCGAGGCCGGTCTCTACGGCTCCGAGCGGCTGCGCCAGGTCGAGGAGGAGGGCACCAAGCTCTCCCCGCAGATGCGCCGCGACCTCAACTGGATCGTCCGCGACGGCGAGCGCGCCAAGAACCACCTGCTGGAGGCCAACCTCCGCCTCGTGGTCTCCCTGGCGAAGCGCTACACCGGCCGCGGCATGGCGTTCCTGGACCTGATCCAGGAGGGCAACCTCGGTCTGATCCGCGCGGTCGAGAAGTTCGACTACACCAAGGGCTACAAGTTCTCGACCTACGCGACGTGGTGGATCCGCCAGGCCATCACCCGCGCCATGGCCGACCAGGCCCGCACCATCCGCATCCCGGTGCACATGGTCGAGGTCATCAACAAGCTCGGCCGCATACAGCGCGAGCTGCTCCAGGACCTGGGCCGCGAGCCCACTCCGGAGGAGCTGGCCAAGGAGATGGACATCACCCCGGACAAGGTGCTGGAGATCCAGCAGTACGCCCGGGAGCCCATCAGCCTCGACCAGACCATCGGCGACGAGGGCGACAGCCAGCTCGGCGACTTCATCGAGGACTCCGAAGCCGTCGTGGCGGTCGACGCGGTGAGCTTCACGCTGATGCAGGACCAGCTCACCAGCGTGCTGCAGACCCTCTCGGAGCGGGAGGCCGGCGTCGTCCGGTTGCGGTTCGGCCTCACCGACGGCCAGCCGCGCACGCTCGACGAGATCGGGCAGGTCTACGGCGTGACGCGTGAGCGGATCCGCCAGATCGAGTCCAAGACGATGTCGAAGCTGCGTCACCCCAGCCGATCCCAGGTCCTGCGCGACTACCTCGACTGACGAAGGGCCCCTCTCCAGGGGCCGTTCCAGCACGTCACGGATGGCCGGTGACCCTTGCGGGGGCACCGGCCGTCGTCGTCCCGCGCCGGCCGTCCCTCGAACGGGGCAGCACATGGTGTCGGTTGGGTGACGAGCGGTGTAGTCCGACACCTGTCGGGTAGACGGCGTAGCGTGGGAGGAGCAAGACAGCAGGTGACCACCGGTCGTCCCGGTCTCCCACACGAGGCTCCGGCGACGACCAGCACGTGCACCATCAGCAAGACCCAGTGACGTCCCCTGCTGGACCCGACCGGTGCCCCGTCGGTCACGGACTCATCTCTTTCGGCGAGTCCGCGACCTTCACATCCGCAACGGGAACACGAGGGGCCATCCTGGCGCTGTGCAGGAGGCCGATCCGCAGCCGCGGGTCCGTGCGGTAGAGAGCGAGTGATGACCCAGATGACCCAGACGCTGACGACGACCCCCGCCGCCGACGACCTGGTCGTGCCCTTCCACTGCGACCGTTGTGGCGCCCTGGCCAAGGTCCGTGTCGTGCTCGCCAGCGGTAGCGACCTCGTGTTCTGCGGGCACCACGCCCGTGAGTACGAGAGCAAGCTCCGTGACATTGCTGTCGACATCATCGACACAGACGGCGAGCAGCACCTGACCGCGTAACCGAGGCGCTATCGTCGCGCCCGCGATGACCGCCTCACCTGACGACGCCGCCGCGTCCGATCTCCCGCCTCGTGCGGACGTCGGGCCGGCGGCTCCGTCGTCTCCGGGAACCCCCGGTACGCGGCGACCGGAGGAAGCCCCCATGTCCCAGCAGTACCCGGCATCGGACGAGACCGTCCGCATGCCCGCCGACGGCGGCGGCCAGCGGTCCGCGCCGGCCGTGCCCGCACAGGCCTTCGGCGAGCAGCACGACGACACCCGGCCCGTCAGCAGGGACTGGCAGAGCGGCGCGCCCGAGCCGGGCCCGGCTCCGGCGGCCGAGCCGGCCCCCGCGCCCGCCCCCGCCGGTGCCGGTGCCGGTGCCGGTGCCGGTGCCGGGACGGTCGAGAGCGGCGAGACCCAGCGGATCGACCTGGGCGACGACGAGCTCGCCGCGCGGACCGCCGTCGTCCCACTGCTCCAGGAGCCCGACCCTTCCTCCGCCGATGACGGGGTCGCCGCCGCGGCGGCTCCTGCGGGCCCCCAGGGCCCCTGGTGGCGCCGCCGGGCCGTCCTGGTGCCCGCCGGCGCGGTGGCCGTCCTGGCGGCCGCCTACGGAGTCGACCTCGCCGTCGCCTCCGGCGACATCCCACGCTCCACCGTCGTGGCCGGCGTGGACATCGGGGGCCTCTCCCCCGCCGCCGCGGCCGACACCCTGGAGCAGCGGCTGGCCGAGCGCGTCGCCGCCGAGCACCAGGTGCGGGCCGACGACGTCAGCGTGCCCTTCGCCCCGGTTACCGCCGGCATCGCACTCGACGTCGACGCGACCGTGGACGCGGCCGACGACCAGCCGCTCAACCCGTGGACCCGCCTGACCAGCTTCTTCACCGAGCGCCGGATCGACGCCATCCTCACCGGTGAGGACACCGCCCTCGCCGCCCAGATGGACACCCTCGGCGAGCAGGTCGACCGCGCCCCGGTCGACGCCACCATCGCCATCGAGGGCAGCACCGCCTCGGTCGTCCCGCCCCAGGACGGCCGGACCCTGGACCGCGACGGCGCCGCCGAGGCGATCCTCGGGGCCCTCGCCACCGGCCAGGACCCCTCCACGCCCATCGACCTCCCCGTCGACGTCCAGGGCGTCTCCGTCGACGAGGCCGAGGCCCAGCGCGTGCTCGACGAGACGGTCACCCCCGCACTCTCGGCTCCGGTGGCCATCGTGAGCCAGGACGGCGCCGTCTCGGCCGAGGTGCCGGTCAGCGCGATCGCGGCCTCCCTCACCTTCACGCCGGGCGAGGACGGCACGCTGGCCGTCGCCATCGACCCGGCGACGTTGCAGGGCGCCCTGGGCGACGTGCTGGGCCGCTTCGGCACGCCCGCCAAGGACGCCGGTTTCGAGGTCTCCGGCGGCGCGGTGTCCGTCGTCCCCTCGGTCGACGGCACGGGCATCGACCCGGCGAACCTCGCCCAGCAGCTCCTGCCGGTGCTCACCGCCGACGCGCCCCGCACCGTCACCGCCGAGCTGGGCCCGATCCCGGCGGACCTGACCACCGAGGAGGCCCAGGCGCTGGGCATCAAGGAGCAGGTCAGCACCTTCACCACGCGGATCAGCAACCCGGTGAGCGGCACCAACATCCGGGTGGCGGCCGCCGAGGTCGACGGCGCACTGATCAAGCCCGGCGAGACCTTCAGCCTGAACGACTACACCGGCCCCCGCGGGACCGCGCAGGGCTACGTCGAGGCCACGGTCATCAGCGGCGGCCAGCTGTCCAAGGCGGTGGGCGGCGGCGTGAGCCAGTTCGCCACCACGATGTTCAACGCCGTCTTCTTCGCCGGCCTCGAGGACGTCTACCACAAGCCGCACAGCTTCTACATCGACCGCTACCCCGCCGGCCGCGAGGCCACGGTCTACGAGGGCCTGATCGACCTGCAGTGGCGCAACGACAGCGACACCGGCATCTACGTCGACACCGCCTGGACGCCGAGCAGCCTCACCGTGACCTTCTACGGCACCAAGCGCTACGAGATCCAGGCCATCGAGGGTCCGCGGACCAACTACCGGGAGCCCGCGGTGCTGGAGAAGCCGGCCGGCGACAACTGCATCCCGCAGTCGGGCGTCCGCGGCTTCGACGTCACCGTGACCCGGGTGTTCCGCGACCTGGGCACCGGCTCGGAGATCAGGCGCGAGGACTTCCGGACCCGGTACGCCGCCGAGGCGGTCCTCCGGTGCGTCGAGCAGCCGGCTCCCCCGGCGCCCGCTCCGGACGGCACCACGCCGCCCGCCCAGCCCTCCGCCGGTGGCCGTCGTGCCAGCCGTCCCCGGAGCGCCTGAGCGGGCCGTGCCCCTCCGGCGCCCGACCCACGCCGATGAGCACCGCGTCGGTGTCCGCCGCGACGACGTGCACACTGTCGACGTGAGCGCCCTCCTGCCCAGCGGCCCGGCCGCCGCGGTCGGGACGGACCCCGCGACGGCACCGGACGACGAGGAGCCCGCCGGGGCCACCCGCGCCGGGCCCCCGGCACCGTCCCGGATGGAGCGCCTGCCGGCCGTCGTCCGCATCCCGCTCCAGTTGCTCGGCCGCGCCGTCGCCAAGGCCTGGCAGGACCGCATCCTCGGGCTGTCGGCCGAGGCGGCCTTCTGGCAGATCCTGTCGGTCCCGCCGCTGCTCATCGGGCTGCTCGGCTCGCTGGGCTACCTGGGCGACGTCATCGGTGGTGACGCCGTCCGGCAGATCGAGGACCGCCTGCTGGACGCGTCCTCCGAGGCGCTGACCCCCGGCGTGGTCGACTCGCTGGTCGCGCCCACCCTCGCCGACATCCTCGGGTCCGGTCGGCTGGACGTCGTCAGCGTGGGCTTCCTGCTGTCCCTGTGGGCGGGTTCGTCCGCCACCGCCACGTTCATGAACACGATCGTCATCGCCTACGACCAGCGCGACGTGCGTGGGCCCATCCGCACCCGCCTCAAGGCGCTGTGGCTGTTCATCGTCGGCATGGTGATGGCGGTGCTCACCCTGCCCCTGCTGGTGCTGGGTCGCGACGTGCTCGTCGCACTCCCGCCACCGGAATGGCGCGCGACCACCGGGATGCTCATCGACGCCGTCTACTGGCCAGTGGTCCTGGTGGGGCTCCTGCTGGCGTTGACCAGCTTCTTCCACGTCGTGCTGCCGCACCGGCTGCCCTGGCGCCGCCACCTGCCCGGCGCGTTCCTCAGCCTGGGCTTCTTCCTCGTGGCGGCCATGCTGCTGCGCGCCTACATCGGCGACATCCTGACCACGGCGCTGCCCTACGGCGCGCTCGCGGCCCCCATCGGCGCGCTGCTGTTCTGCTTCTTCTTCGGCATGGCCGTGCTCCTCGGCGCGGAGCTCAACACGACCATCCAGGCGCGGTGGCCCGCCCCGCTGCGCCGGCACGACCGCCGGCGGCGGGCGCGGCGGGCGGCGAAGCTCGAGGAAGAAGCCAAGCGCCTCGGCCTGCTATGACGATGACATTGCGCCCCTCCGGAGCGCACCGCGGCCATGTGCCGTACCCCAGCACCGCTGAGCCGCTGCCCATGTCCCGGTCGGGAGCCCTCCGGGCCCCGCAACCGGTCCACCATCAGCCCAACGCAGGCATCAGTCCTTTTTCAGCTGGTTGTAGACCTCCTTGCAGGCCGGGCACACCGGGCTGCCGGGCTTGGGGCTCTTCGTCACCGGGAAGACCTCGCCGCAGAGGGCCTCGACCATGGTGCCCATGACGGCGCTCTCGGCGATCTTGTTCTTCCGGACGTAGTGGAAGACCTCGTTGGCGTTGCCGGTGTCCGCGTCGCGGACGTCCGGGCGCTCGAGGATGTCGCTGCTGCTCATACGGGCTCCCTGCTCGACGGTCGTGTCGTGCGGGCCGCGACGTCCGCCGCGCTCCTCCCGCACCCGGCCCCCATGATGACAGGGCGCGGCGCGGGGCCGAACGGCTCCCGGGCGTCAGACGTCGATGATCCGGGACGACCGCGTGGGGTTGTCCAGGACGCGATCCGGCCGCGGCGTGTAGCCCCGCATCTGCGTCTTCTTCTTCGGCGGCCGGTCGTTGGCCATCATGACGGCGACCCACGGCAGGACCGTCCCCAGGATCACGAAGATGATCATCAGCCAGACGACCTTGTAGAACACGGCGGCCAGGATCAGGGCCACCGTGCGCGTGGCCATCGTGATCGCGTAGCGCCGCTTCCGGGCCGCGTGCTGCTCGGCCGGGCTCAGCTCGACTTCGGTGATGAGCACCGGCTCCGACCTGCGCGACCGCGGGGACTGCTGGCTCGAGGCCACGGGCACCTTCCCTCCGCCGGCCGGGTCGCTCTGCGGCGCTCCCGGACCACCCCCATGGTGCCACCGGATCGGCGACCGGCGGCGGCCGCCCGGATCAGCCGTTCGCGGCCTGGCGAGCCGCCTTGGCGGCCTGCTTCTGGTCCTGCTTGAAGGCCCGCACCTCGACGAGCGACTGCGGACCGGTGATGTCGGCGACGGAGCGGCGCGACCCCTCGGCGCCATAGTCCCCGGCCGCCTCCCGCCAGCCCACCGGCGTCACCCCGTACTGCTTGCCGAGCAGTGCCAGGAAGATCTTCGACTTCTGCGCACCGAACCCGGGCAGGCCGTTGAGCCGCTTCAGCAGCGTGGCACCCGTGGGGTCGTCGGCCCACAGCCCGGGCACCTCGCCGCCGTACTGTTCGACGAGCGCTCGGCACACCTGCTGCGTGCGCCCGGCCATGGAGCCCGGATAGCGGTGCAGGGCGGGCGGCCCTTGGAAGACGCGGACCAGGTCCTCGGGATCCATGGCGGCGATCCGCTCCGCCGACAGCGTGTCCACGCCGAGGCGGTCGGCGAGCAGCCGCGGGGCCCCGAAGGCCCGCTCCATGGGGAACTGCTGGTCCAGCAGCATCCCGATCAGCAGCGCCAGCGGGTCACGGCCGAGCAGCTCGTCGGCGGCGTCGTCCTGGGCGATGCGGAGCGTCGGCACACGGAGATGGTGCCGTAGGGCGATCCCGGCGCAATCACCCGCCAGCAGGGCGTCTTCCGACGGGCATCAGGCAGCCCGGCGTACGCGCACCTGCTCCCGAAGGATGCCGGCCTGGCCGCAGTGCTGGGCGATTGCGTGAAGCATCTGCAGATACAGCGCCCGGACCGGGCGCTCACTCCCGGCCGGCGACGACGTCCTCGAGGTCCCGAGCCGCGGTGGCCTCCCACACCTCGCACGGCGTTTCCGGTATGCCCGCTGCACCGCGACGATGGTGTCCTCGCGACGCAGCTGGAACGAGCGGTCCGGCGTCGACGGAAAGCCGATCTGTCGGCTCGACCGACCGGTCAGCGCTTGATCGCACAAGACGCCCTCGACACATGTGATGTGCTCGAGCAGGCCGAGCAACGTCGTCCTCGACGGGACCAGACGCAGCCGGGCCTCATCCTCGGTGAGGAAGCTGTCGCGGTGCACGATGTCGTCGTCCACGACACAGGTGACCGTCTGCAGACCGGTGTGCGGATGGGGCGGCACCTGCATGCCAGGTCGGCCGCTGACGTCCTCGGGCCCGAAGTGGTCGACAAAGCACCAGCGGCCCGCCATCCGGCGCTGCCGCTGCGGCAGCAGCCGGCGGACGGTGGTGTACCACCCCAGCGGCACGTGGCGCCCGGGCAGGAGCACGCTCTCCGGTTCGAGCGCGGCCGCGACCCTCCCGCCGTACCGCTGACCTTCCATCGAGACCCCTCCCCCTGGGTTCCCTGACGTTGCGTCGTGCGGCTCGACCGCGGTGGCGGCGACCACCGCCGCCGTGGGCGCCCTGCGTGCCGGGCGCCTCTCTTCGGCATGCGCGGCGAGCGGCCTCGCGGTAGCGTCGGCACCGTAGTTGAGTGCTCAACGATACGCCGACTGCGTCCGACCTGTCCGAACCATGCGCTACAGGGGAGAACCGTGCCCAACATCGCCGTCGTCTACTACTCGTCGACCGGGAACGTCCACCAGCTGGCCGCCGCCGTCGCCGACGGTGCCCGTGAGGCGGGCGCCGAGGTGCGCCTCCGGCGGGTGCCGGAGCTGGCCCCCCAGGAGGCCATCGACTCCAACCCGCTCTGGCGGGCGCACGTCGACGCGACCGCCGGTGAGGTCGAGGAGGCCACCCCGGCGGACATGGAGTGGGCCGACGGCTACGCCCTCGGCACGCCGACCCGCTTCGGCACTCCCGCTGCCCAGATGAAGCAGTTCATCGACACCCTCGGCGGGCTGTGGTTCACCGGGAAGCTGGCGAACAAGGGCGCCACCGCGTTCACCAGCGCGCAGAACGTCCACGGCGGCAACGAATCGACGATCCTCACGCTGTTCAACGTCTTCTCGCACTTCGGCGCGATCATCGTCCCGCCCGGCTACACCGACCCGCTCCTGTTCGAGGCCGGCGGCAACCCCTACGGCGTGTCCAACGCCTCCGGCGGCCAGTCGGCGACCGCCAACGAGGCCGAGCTGGCCGCGGCCCGCTACCAGGGACGCCGTCTCGCCGAGGTGACCGCCAAGCTCGTCGCCTGAACCTTGGCCCATTCCCCGGGGCGGGTCCATGGACCCGCCCCGGGGACCGACCGGGTCGGCATCAGATGCGGTGGGCTACCGGGTCCCGGCGACCAGCTCGGCCGCCCCGGGCCGCGGATCTCCGCGCCGTACGCCGCCCCGCGCTGCGCGCCTCCGGGCGGCGCCTGGTCACCCTCACCAACGGCTCCACGGGGGTGTCCGAGCAGCTGTTCACCGCTGCGGGCGTCCGCGACGAGTTCGAGGCGCTGCTGTCGGTGGAGGACGCCGGGGCCTGGAAGCCGGCCCGCGCCGCCTATGACTACGCCGCCCGGGCCTGCGGCACCGACCCGGCCGAGATGTTGCTGGTCGCCGTCCACCCCTGGGACATCGACGGGGCCGCCCGCGCCGGCCTGATCACCGCGTGGATCCACCGCGCCGGCACTCCCTACCCCGAGTGCTTCACGCCATCGTCGCTGCGGGCCACCGGTCTCGACGACCTCGCCGCCCAGCTCGCGTGACCGTCAGGTTCCGACCTGGACCTCGACGTCCTCGCCGTCGAAGGACCGGTAACCCGCCGCAGGCAGGGCCTCCAGCAGCGGCTCCCGGTAGCACCAGGCCGCGTCCTCGTACCGTCGTCCGCCCACGACCACGTGCTCGTAGGTGGCCACGCCCTTGTACGGGCAGACCGTGGTGGTCTCGCTGTCCTCCAGGACGCCGTCGCGCACGTCTGCCTCCGGCGCGTACCAGCGCACCGGCATCCCGGCATCCCGGCATCAGCCACCGCGACCGGGCTGCCCGTCTCGGCGACCACCTCACCGCCGGAGCGGATGACCACATGCCGGGACGAGCGGCGTGCGTCGACCCGGTGGAACGGGTCGCGCGGGTGACCGATCTGCTCGTCGTCCTCGACCAGCCAGGTGTCCAGCTCCTTGAAGGAGAACGAGACCAGCCCGGCGAGAGGCGGGCAGCCCTCCACCGGGTCCGGATAGGACCAGGCGGCGTCCTCCACGTGGCGGCCGTCGACCGACAGATGCCAGTACCTGGCCTCCCCCTTGAACGGGCATGTGGTGCGCGTGTCGCTGGGCTGCAGGACACCCGGGGCCACGTCGGCCTCCGGCAGGTACCAGCGCGGCAGCAGCCCGGTCTCGTGCAGCATGACGGCACCGGTCGTGTCCACGATGGTGCGCCCAGCCAGGACTCCGCGGATGCGCTCCTGCACCGGGTGGAGGTACAGCGCGTGTGCCGGCGCGACCGACCACAGGTCGGCGTTCAGCTGCCCCTGCGCGGTGCGGGCGAGCGGGCCCGGTGCCCAGGGTCAGCGACGTGGCTCGACCATAGGGGCGGGTGGGGGCGTCCGCTCGGTGCCGAGCAGCCGCGCTGACCGGGACATCGGTGACCCGGTCGTGGACCACCTCGACGGCGGCTCGCGTCGCCCAGGTGGCCGCAACCGGGTGGGTCCCGATTCCCCCGGCGAGTCCGCCGTCTCCGCGGCGCACCTCGCCGACGGTCACGCCGGTGCGTCCCCCGGGGGCCCGCACACGGGTCGACTGCGCCGGGTCGTCGCCGCTGGCCGTGGCCGAGGGATCACACCGCCGACCGGTGGCGGCATCGACTCCGGGATCTGATCACCCGCCCACGTAGACCGAGATCGCGGTGAAGACGGCGAACCCGGCGGTGAAGAAGATGGCGCCCAACCGCGATGTCTCTCCCTCGTGGGCCTCGGGGATCATCTCCTCGACCACGACGGTGGCCAGCGCGCCGCCGGTCAGCGCCAGCACCGACAAGGTGACGATCTCCGGGGCGTCGCGCAGCGCGAAGTAGCCGAGGGTGGCGCCGACGAAGATCGGGATGGCGAAGGCGGAGGCCAGCAGCAGCCGGCGGCTGCGGCTCAGGCCGGCGCGGCGCAATGAGGCCACCGCCGCGAACCCCTCGGGCAGGTCGGCCGGCACCTGGCCGGTGGCCAGCAGCAGGCCCAGGGCCGGATTGAGCACGGTGCCGGTGCCGATCATCACCCCGTCGCTGAACAGGTCCAGGCTGACCCCGGAGAAGATGGCCAGCGGTCCGCTCGCCTTCTCGCCCAGATCCAGCCGCGCCTGCACGAAGCCCAGGGTGCGGTCGAGCAGGACGAAGAACGCGCCACCGGCGACGAACGCCACGATCGACACCCACGCCGGCGACCCGGCCAGCGCCTCGGGCATGAGTTCCAGGCCGACGACGGCCAGCACGATCCCGGCGGCCAGGTGCAGGGCCAGGCTCAGCATCCGCTCGGAGACGTCGATGGTCTCCGACAACAGGGCCCCGGCGAAGTTGCCGACCGCTGGCAGCGACGCCAAGCCGAGCACGATGAGGTAATCGCCCACGGCAGGGTCGATGCCCACCCACTGGCAGGGCACACGACCTGATCGGCCGAGCGCACCGCCCGACCGCCTGGGAGCTGCGGCATCGGCGGGACGCCGGCGGTGTGGTCGGGTGATGAACAGGGGTCACCGGCGTGGAGGAGCACCGACCCGGTGGGAGGCGACGCCGTCCGGCCGCCCATTCCCCTGACCCACCCGCACTCGCCCCGCTGCACGTACCGACGTTCGCGACGCACCGGTGGCTCAGCGGGCTGCACCGGCGGGATCGCTGGCCGGCTGCACCATGCCGTGCCTGAGCAGGTGCACGGGGCCAACGAGCAACTGGTCCACGCCCTGGCCGGCGACGGACAGCGTCTGCTCGTCGCGCTCGATGTCGCTGCTACGACTGCTCGCGTTCCCGCCTGTGTGGTGTCGAGAGACATGCCCACTCCGCCTCGACGGGCCGTCCGCACGGTGACGCCGAGCTGAGGGCTCGTCGGACTCACGCCCGGGCGTTCACCTGCTTCGTCGACGCATGTGCTGGTCCGGCAGCATCCCGATCAGCAGCGCGAGCGGGTCGCGGCTGAGCAGCCGCACCGCCCCACCGCCGGAACCCCTCGCGGCGCGGACGGCCCCCGACCACGGGCTGTGGTCGGGGGCCGTAGGAGGTGCGCCGATCAGCGATGGACGTCGATGGTGACCGTCGCGACGGCGGTCACCGGCCCTCCGCCATGCTTTCGAAACGTAGCAGCACTTTTCGAGAAGACCCGCTCGATCCGGCCACTCCACCCAGACGGAGAATGCGCAGGTGCGCGCCGTCGTCAGCCGAGTCAGTGCAGCCGCTGTAACCGTCGACGGCGTCGTCGTGGGGGAGATCGGCGCGGGTCTGCTGTCACTGGTCGGAGTGGGCCGGCAGGACGACGCGGACGCCGCCCGCGCCCTGGCGCGGAAGATCCACGAGCTGCGGATCTTCACCGGGGACGACGGCCAGGTGTCGGCCGCGGACCTCGGACTGCCGGTGCTCGTCGTCAGCCAGTTCACGCTCTACGCCGACACCCGGAAGGGACGGCGCCCCTCGTGGCAGGACGCCGCGCCGGGCGAGACGGCCGAACCACTGGTCGAGGAGGTCGTCGCCGAGCTGCGCCGGCGGGGAGCGACGGTGGCGACGGGTCGGTTCGGGGCCCGCATGAGCGTCTCCTCGGTCAACGAGGGTCCGATGACCCTGCTCCTGGAGGTCTGACCTCGTCGTTCGGGTCCGGGCGAATTGCATGTCTGGGGGCCGTGAGCGCCGGGTACCTCTGGGTGACCGAAGACACTCCCTGTCGGTTCACTGTGAAGGTCGGGTTCCTGGAACACCGGGCCCCCTGGTGACCGTTGTGCAGGGCGTACCACATCGGACAGAGAAGGGCGGGACCGGCCGGCGACCCCGGGCCGAAGCCCGCCGAACGCCTGGATGACCAACCGCCGCCACTGCGGATGCATCCGAATCCAAGGCAAGGACGAAGACCCATCGTGACGCTGCTGCAGTCTTCCCCCACCGACACGCTCGAGGTGCGATCCCCGCGCCGCGAGCCCGACGCGAGTGGTCTGGTCTCCACCGACCTCGTGCGCGTCTACCTGAACACCATCGGCAAGACCGCGCTGCTCACCGCCGAGCAGGAGGTGGAGCTTGCCAAGCGGATCGAGGCGGGTCTGTACGCCGAGCGACTGCTGGGCGAGAAGAAGGACCTCTCCCCCGCCCGCAAGCGCGACTACAAGATCCTGGCCACCGACGGCAAGGCCGCCAAGGCCCATCTGCTCGAGGCCAACCTCCGCCTCGTCGTGTCCGTCGCCAAGCGCTACACCGGCCACGGCATGACGTTCCTGGACCTCATCCAGGAGGGGAACGTCGGCCTGATCCGTGCGGTCGAGAAGTTCGACTACACCAAGGGCTTCAAGTTCTCGACCTATGCGACGTGGTGGATCCGTCAGGCCATCACCCGCGCCATGGCGGACTCGGGCCGGACGATCCGGCTTCCCGTCCACCTGGCCGAGCAGGTCAACAAGGTCGTGCGCACCCGCCGGCGGATGCACCAGGAGCTCGAGCGCGAACCCACCGCCGAGGAGCTGGGTCTCGAGTTGGACATGCCCGAGGCGCGGATCAGCGAACTGCTCGAGTACAGCCGCGACCTGGTCAGCCTCGACCAGACCGTGGGCACCGACGAGGAGTCGCGGCTGGGTGACTTCATCGAGGACGCCGACGCCGCGGTCGCCGAGGACGCGGTCGCCTTCCAGATGATGAAGGGCGACGTCCGGCACGTGCTGGACACGCTGGAGGAGCGGGAGCGCGACGTCGTCATCCTGCGCTTCGGCCTCGACGGCGCGCAGCCGCGGACCCTGGAGCAGATCGGCAAGCAGTTCGGGCTCTCCCGCGAGCGGGTGCGGCAGATCGAGCGCGAGACGATGACCAAGCTGCGCGACCCGCAGCGGGCCGACGCCCTGCGCGACTACCTCGCCTGAGTCGTACCGGCCGAGAGCCCGTCCCCTCCCGGGGGGGCGGGCTCTCGCTGCATTGATGATCAGGTCTCCTGATCATCAGGGATCCTGGCTCAGCACCGGTGGTGAGCCAGGACCCGCCATGGTGAGCCAGGGCGGCGATCAGACGGGGCTGCGCATCCTCCGCGGGCCGGGGTCGACGCGGGCCGTGGGTGGGCCGACGAGCGCCGTGCCGCCCGCGACCACCAGCGAGCGACCCCCGTGCCACGGGTTCGGCGGTCCGACGATCACCGGCTCCAGAGTCAGCCGCAGCACCTCGGGCAGGTCGTCGGCCAGTCGCGCCACCCGGAGCAGCAGGTCCTCGAGCGCGCCGGTGTCGACCGGCTCCGACCCCCGCCAGCCGTCGAGCAGCGGCCAGGCGCGCGGCGCCCGGACCAGCTCGGCGGCGTCGAGGTCGGTGAGCGGCAGCGTCCGGAACGCGCGGTCTCCGAGCAGCTCGGTGGCCACTCCCCCGACGCCGAAGCTCACCAGCGCACCGAACGACGGGTCGTCGACGATCTCCACGACGGTGGCCACGCCCGGCGCCGCCATCTCCTGCACGATCACCGGATCACCGGACGGGATCGCGGCGAACGCGGCCCGCACCGCCTCCGCGTCGACCAGGTCCAGTCGCACACCGCCCAGGTCGGACCGGTGCCGCAGCCACGGCGCGGTCGACTTGAGGACGACCGGGTAGCCGATCTCCTCGGCGGCCGCCACCGCCGCCTCCGCGTCGGTGACCGTGCGGGTCCCGAGCAGCGGCACGCCGTAGGCGGAGAGCAGCTCCAGCAGCTCCGCGTCGGTGAGTTCCCGTCCGACCGCCGTCTCCGCCAGGACGCCGCGCACGATCGCCTGCGCCGCCGCCTCGTCGACGTCGAGCAGCTCCGGCAACTCGCCGACCGGGCGCCGCCGCCAGCGGGCGTACTCGGCCGCCTTGGCCAGGGCGATCACCGCCCGCTCGGGGGTGCTGTAGGACGGCACCGATCCGCGGGCGGGCATGCCGTGCTCATCGGGGACGCTCAGCTCCGGCGGGATGCCCTCGGTGGAGAGGAAGCTGGCCACGATCGGCTTCGAGGAGTTCACCGAGACCTCGCGCAGCGCCGGCCCGTACTCGTGGGAGCCGGCCATGAGCGGCGGGAGGAAGACCGCGACGACCGCGTCCACGCCGTCGTCGTCGACCGCCGCCTGCAGGGCCGCGCGGAACGCCTCGGGCGTGCCCCGCACGCCGATGTCGACCGGCGCCTCCTGGGCCAGCTGCAGCCCCTCCTCCAGGACGGCGTCGGCGACCAGCACCCCGATCGCCGTGGAGTTGCCGACGACGGCGACCCGGTCGCCGGCCGGCAGCGGCTGGTGGGCCAGCAGCGTGCCGACGTCGAACATCTGCGCCACCGTCTCGACGCGGATGACACCGGCGGAGGCGAACAGCGCGGCCACCGACTGCTCGGGGACCGCGACCGACGTGCCGGCCAGGCCGGGCGTGACGCCGACGTGCCGGCCGCTCTTGACCGCGACCACCGGCTTCGTCCGGCCGACCGTGCGGGCCAGCCGGGCGAACTTGCGCGGGTTGCCGAAGCTCTCCAGGTGCAGCAGCACGACCTCGGTGCCCGGATCGGTGGCCCAGTACTGCAGCAGGTCGTTGCCGCTGACGTCGGCGCGGTTGCCGGCCGACACGAACGTGGACAGGCCGATGCCGCGGCTGCGGGCCCGCTCGAGCAGGGCGACGCCGAGCGCGCCGGACTGGGCGAAGAACCCGACCCGGCCGCGCCCGGGCACCATCGGCGCGAGGCTGGCGTTGAGCCGCACCTCGGGATCGGTGTTCACGATGCCCAGGCAGTTCGGGCCCACCACCCGCATGCCCGAGGCCCGGGCCGCGGCGACCAGTGACCGCTCGGCGGCGCGACCCTCCGCACCGGCTTCGCCGAAGCCGCCGGAGACGACGACCAGCCCGCGCACCCGCTTGCGGCGGCAGGCCTCGACCACGAGGGCCACCTCGTCAGCGGGAACGGCGAGGATCGCGAGGTCGACGTCGTCGGGGATGGACTCGATGTCGGCGTAGGCCGGTACCCCCCGCACGTGCCGCGCGCCGGGGTTGACCGGGTAGACCGGCCCGGCGAACCCGTAGTCGAGCAGGTGCCGGAGCAGGGCGTTGCCGATCTTGCCCTCGTCGTTGCTGGCCCCGACGACCGCGACCGACGACGGCGTGAGCAGCCGGGCGATGGAGCGGGACTCACTGCGCTGCTCGCGCTCGTAGGCGACGGCGAGGGCGTCCTCGGTCTGCTCGATGGGAAACGTCAGGTGGACGACGCCGTCCTCGTAGGACCGCTCGGCCTTGTACCCGGCATCGCGGAAGACCCGCACCATCTTGCTGTTCTGGGCCAGCACCTCGGCGGCGAAACGGCGGATGCCCCGCTCACGGGCCGCGGCCGCGAGGTGCTCGAGCAGCACCGAGCCCAGCCCACGGCCCTGGTGGGCGTCCTCGACCAGGAACGCGACCTCGGCGTCGTCGGTGCCGGGGTACCGGTCGTAACGCCCCACGGCGATGATCTGCTCGCCGAGCAGCACCACGAAGGCGACCCGGGTGTCGTGGTCGACGTGGGTGAACCGGTGCAGATCCTTCTCCGACAGCCGCTTCATCGGGCCGAAGAACCGGTAGTAGCGCGTCTGGTCGCTGCTCCGGTCCATCAGCCCGGTCAGCCCCTCGGCGTCGTCGGGGCAGATCGGGCGCAGGTGCACCGTCCCGCCGTCGGCGGCCACGATGTCGGCCTCCCAGTGCGGCGGAGGAATGGGCACGATGTCGTCCTCGGCGGACGGCCCCTGTCCAGGGGCCGGCTGCGAGCCTGCGAGCGGTGGGGGGGAGAGCGGTCCTCTGTCAATCACGGGGATCGTCCGGGTCGAGGCCGAAGTACGGGAAGGCGGCACGGCGGGTGCGCATGACCGCCCGGTCGACGCGGGTCTCGGTGAAGCTGTCCCAGCGGGAGAAGCCGGTGTACCCGCCCTCGGTCATGTGCGTGGGCGGCCGGGTGCGCAGCCCGCGGCGGACGACGTCCTCCCGCCACGACTCCGGGATCTCGGTGGCGGGGTCCAGCGGGGCACCGCTCACCTCGGCGAGCAGGTGGGTCCACGCGCGGGGCACGCAGCGCACGAGGCCGTAGCCACCGCCGCCGAGGGCGATCCACCGGCCGTCGCACAGCTGGTGGGCCAGCTCGTGCATGGCCTTGTAGCTGGCCCGCTGCCCGTCGACGGTGAGCGCGAGGTCGGCGAGCGGGTCCTCGTGGTGGGCGTCGCAGCCGCACTGGGTGACGATGATCTGCGGCTCGAAGGCCTTCAGCACGCTGGGCACCACGGCGGTGAACGCGCGCAACCAGGCGGAGTCGTCGGTGCCGTTGGGCAGGGCCAGGTTGACCGCGCTGCCCAGCGCCTTGTCCGGGTCGCCGGTCTCCTCGGGGTAACCGGTGCCCGGGAACAGGGTCAGGGGCGTCTGGTGGATGCTCACGGTGAGCACCCGCGGGTCCTCGTAGAACGCCGCCTGCACGCCGTCGCCGTGGTGGACGTCGAGGTCGACGTAGGCGATCCGCTCGTACCCCTGGCCCAGCAGCCAGGCGATGGCGATCGCGGCGTCGTTGAAGACGCAGAACCCGGAGGCGTTCCCGCGCATCGCGTGGTGCAGCCCGCCCGAGATGTTCACGGCGTGCTGCGCGGCACCGCTGTGCACCTGCTGGGCGGCGAGCACGCTGCCCCCGGTGATCAGCGCGGCGGCGTCGTACATGCCCTCGAAGACCGGGTTGTCCGCGGTGCCCAGCCCGTGCCCCACCCCGGGGTCGGTGGGCGCCCGGCGGACCGCCTCCAGGTAGGCGGGGTCGTGCACCAGGGCGAGCAGCTCGGTGTCGGCCGGGGTCGGGCTGAGCACGCGCAGCCGGTCGGTGGCGAGGACGCCGAGGCTGTCGGCCAACCGCATGGTCAGGTCCAGGCGAACCGGGTGCAGCGGGTGGTCGCCACCCATCGTGTAGCCCAGCAGCGAGTCGTCCCAGACGACCGTGATCGAGTCGCTCACGGGCCCCCTCCCCTGCCGGCGCCCCGGCGCGCCCGCTCCCGCCGGACGCTACCGGGTCGCTCCGGGCCCCGTCGGTCGCCGGGACCGCTCTCCGGACCGGTGGGCGCGGGGCTGCCGCCCCGTAGACTGTCCGCCGACACGGAGGAGTGCGAGTGAACGACCTCATCGACACCACGGAGATGTACCTCCGGACCATCTTCGAGCTGGAGGAGGAGGGGATCACCCCCCTGCGCGCGCGCATCGCCGAACGCCTCCACCAGAGCGGCCCCACGGTCAGCCAGACGGTCGCCCGCATGGAGCGCGACGGCCTGCTCACCGTGGAGGGCGACCGGCACCTGCAGCTCTCCGAGGAGGGCCGGCAGGTGGCCACCGCCGTCATGCGCAAGCACCGCCTGGCCGAGTGCCTGCTCGTCGACGTCATCGGTCTGGACTACGCCGACGTGCACGAGGAGGCCTGCCGCTGGGAGCACGTGATGAGCGAGGCGGTCGAGCGCCGCCTGCTGTCGCTGCTGGGCAACCCCACGGTGTCCCCCTTCGGCAACCCGATCCCCGGCCTCGAGGCGCTGCGCGGTGAGGAGCCGCTGGGCGGCGGGACGTCGGCCGTCCTGGAGTCCCTCACGCTGCTGTCGACGACGGCGAGCGCCGAGGGCCGCCCGATCGTGGTCCGGCGGATCAGCGAGCAGCTGCAGGAGAACGCCGAGCTGCTGCGCGCCCTGGCCGACCACGGCGTGCGCCCGGGCGTGACGATGACCGCCCAGCTGGTGGAGGGCTCGGTCAGCCTGGACGGCTACGTGCTGCCGATGGGCGTGGCCCAGCACATGTTCGTGAGCGCGGTCGACGAGGAGCTGACCCCGCTCGAGGCCGCTCCCCGGCTCTGACGGTGGGCGGGGGCCGGATGACGAGACGGTTCCGCAGCCCCGCGCCGGCGTCGTCCTCACCGCGGAGCTGCGGCTCCGACCGGGCGGCCGGTTGCGCTCGGCGCTCCGGGTGGCGGGTGCCTTTCTGAGCGAGGCCCTGGGGCAGCTGCTGCCGGGGCCCTCGGTGCCGACGTCGTGGTGGTCCGCCGGGACGACGGCAGCGAGGTGCTCCGCGTCCCGGCCGGTGAGCCGATGATCGCCGGGGACCTCCTGGCGTCGGTGCGCGCCGAGCTGGACCGGCTGACCGTCGAGGAGTTCCTGGCGGCCTGGCGGGACCGCTGACCGGCGGCTCCCCCAGTGCCTCATTACGGTGGGCCCGTCCCGCTCCCCCGTGAGAGAAGGCCCCGGTGACCTCGTCCGCGCCCGCATCCGCCGACCCGTCCCCGGAGCCGGCGCCCAGCCCGTTCCACCGGCTGGCCGACTTCGTCGCGATCCCCCGGATCGGTGCGCTGGCGCTCTCGCCGGAGGGCCGGCTGGCGGTCTCGCTGGTCACCTTGGACCGCGAGGGCAAGAAGTGGCAGTCCGCCCTGTGGGAGCTGGACGCCGGCGGGCAGCGCCCCGCGCGCCGGCTGACCCGCAGCGCACCGGGCGAGTCCGCGCCCACGTGGGCTCCGGACGGCTCGCTGCTGTTCACCTCCGCCCGGCCCGACCCCGGCGCCGCGCCCTCGGACGAGCCGAAGCCGGCCCTGTGGCGGCTCCCCGCCGACGGCGGTGAGGCCCGTCCGGTGATCGCCCGGCCGGGCGGGATCGGGGCGTTCGCCGTGGCCGCCGACAGCGGCGACGTCGTCGTCGTGTCCTCGACCCTGCCCGGCGGCTCGGAGCCCGGCGACGACGAGGAGCGGCGCAAGGCCCGGGCGGACGCCGGCGTGACCGCGATCCTGCACGAGGCCTATCCGGTCCGGTACTGGGACTCCGATCTGGGACCGGCGGTGCCGCACGTGTTCTGGGCCGGCCGGCTCACGGCCGACGAGGACCCCATCGCCCCGGCGGTGGTCGAGCTGCGCGACCTGACGCCGGATGCGCTGCCGCCGAACGGCGCCGGCGACGAGGTCGCCCTCTCCCCCGACGGGGGCCTGCTGGCCCGGACCGACGACGTGCCCGACGGGCCGGCCGGACGGCGCACCCGCCTGGTGCTCACCGACACCGCGACCGGCGAGACCCGGGTGCTGGTCGACGATCCGCTGGCCGACGTCTACGGGGCGGCGTTCTCCCCCGCCGGCGACCGGCTGGTGTGCGTTCGGGAGTCGATGTCGACCTACGCCGACCCGCCGGACTACACGCTGCTGCTCGTCGACGTGGCCGACGGCGCCGCGCGTGAGCTCACCCCGGACTTCGACCGCTGGCCCAGCGCTCCGCAGTTCGCGGCCGACGGCACCGCGGTCTACTTCCTGGCCGACGAGCAGGGCCGGCACGCGGTGTTCCGGGTGCCGCTGGACGGCGGGGAGCCGGTGCGGCTGACCGGCGACGGCGCCTACAGCCACCTCCAGGTGGCCCGCGACGGCAGCGCCCTGTTCGCGCTGCGCTCGGCCTACGACTCGCCACCGGTGCCGGTCCGCCTGGACCCGAAGGCGCCGGTGCAGGACCCGTCCCCGCTGCCCAGCCCGGCGACGGTCGAACACCTGCCCGGCACCCTGCAGGAGTTCACGACGACGGCGGCCGACGGCGCGCAGGTGCAGTCCTGGCTGGTGCTGCCCGAGGGGGCGTCTGCCGAGAACCCGGCGCCGCTGGTGCTCTGGGTCCACGGCGGTCCGCTGATGAGCTGGAACTCGTGGTCGTGGCGCTGGTGCCCCTGGGTCCTCGCGGCGCGCGGCTACGCGGTGCTGCTGCCCAACCCGGCGCTGTCGCAGGGGTTCGGCCTGGACTTCGTGCGCCGGGGCTGGGGCGAGTGGGGGGAGGCGCCCTACACCGACCTCATGGCGGCCGTGGACGCGGCGGAGCAGCGCCCGGAGATCGACCGGACGCGGACCGCGGCCATGGGTGGCTCGTTCGGCGGCTACATGGCGAACTGGATCGCCACGCAGACCGACCGCTTCAAGGCCATCGTCAGCCACGCCAGCCTCTGGAACCTGGAGGGCTTCCTCGGCACCACGGACGCCGCCTACTACTGGGAGAAGGAGTGGGGCGACCCGCTGACCGACCCCAAGCGCTACGACCGGAACTCGCCGCACCGGTTCGCCGACGCCATCCGCACGCCGATGCTGGTGATCCACGGCGACAAGGACTACCGCGTGCCGATCGGCGAGGGCCTGGCGCTCTGGTACGCCCTGCAGAAGCGCGGCGTCCCGTCGAAGTTCCTCTACTTCCCCGACGAGAACCACTGGGTGCTGACGCCGGGGAACAGCCAGATCTGGTACGAGGCGGTGCTGGCGTTCCTCGCCGAGCACGTGCTGGACGAGGAGTGGCACCGCCCCGCACTGCTCTGAGGCGGCAGCGGTCGGCCGGCCGTGGTCAGCCACCGTCGACGGCCCGCTCCACCAGGTCCCGGAGGTCACCCGGCGTCACGCAGGCGTCCAGGCCCTGGCGGAGCAGCTGGGCCAGGGAGAGCTCGGGATCGCTGTCCAGCGCGCGCTCCAGCGCCACATTGGCCATGGCGCCGTCACCGCGCAGCCACACGCTGACGGCGAGCAGGGTGGCCGGCGCGGCGTCCAGCGGGGCGGGAGCCCGCCGGGTGCACTCGGTCCACAGCGCCTCGGCGGCCGCGGCGTCGTCCCCGAGGGCGAGGGCCAGCGCCCGATCGCGCACCCGGACGTCGCGCACCGCCCAGGCCAGGCGCGCCAGCTCGACGTCGCCGAGCAGCTCCGACCGGCCACCCGGCCGGGAGCGGGCCACGGCCGCGAGGACATCCGACCACCCCTCCTCTCGCAGCGCCGCCCATCCGTCCACCCGGGCGCGGGCCGCCCGCTCCGACGCCACCCGGAGGCAGGCCGCCCGCATGTCCTCGGCCGTGCCCGGCGGCGGGTCCAGCCGGGCCGCCAGCGCCGAGCGGTCGGGGGCGAGCACCTGCCCGGTGGTGACCGCGGCCGCGGCCAGCGCGCTCACCCCGCCGGGCACCGGGGTCCCGGCCCCGGGACGGCAGCAGGCGTACGGGCAGTCGTAGGACCACCAGCGCCCGCGGCGCACCAGCAGCACGTCGCGGACCGCGACGTCGGCCGCGGCCAGCGCCACGACGAGGGCGTGCACGACCGGCCGGTGCGGCAGCGCGGCGTCGGGAGAGCCCTCGTCGTCGTCCACGTCCCACGGGTCGACGCGGTCGGGTTCCTCGGAGACGACGACGACCAGCGCGGCGTCGGGCCGGTCCGTGCGCAGGCTCCGGGTCAGCACCGCGGCCGCCGCCGCGGCCTCGTGCGCAGGGGGCAGGTCCGCCCGCACCGTCAGACCGACCCGGCTCCCGGTCGGACCCCCGAGCCCGATCAGCACGACCGACCCCTGGGGGTGGAAGCCCAGCAGGTGCGGCAGGGCCGCGGCGATCTCACCGGGGTCGGAGAGCCGGACCTCGGGTCGGTCGGCGGTCGGGGGCGCGGTCGGCATGTCCATGCGCCGACCCTGTGGCACGCGAACCCCGGGCAACCAGGGACCGGGGCGGACTGTGGACGCCGGCCCGGATGTGGACGGGCGACCACCACCGTCGGCTCAGGCCTGGTACTGCACCGCGCTCCGGGAGGCGAGGATCGGCCGCACGTGCTCGGCGATCACCGCCAGGTGCACCGGGTCCTGGGCGTAGCGGCGGAATGCCTCGGCGTCGGGGAAGTCGGCGATGAGCACCGCGTCCGCGTTGCCCTCGGTCAGGCCGGCGTCGTCGGCGACGACCAGGGACGTCATGCCGCCGACGTCCTCCCGGAGCCTCCGCAGGGCGGCGACGGTGGCCGCCCTGCGCTCGGCGTCGGCGTCCGGGGACCAGGTGAAGACCACGACGTGTCGGATCATGCCGCCACCCTGCCAGCCCCGACCGGGTGGCACCGCCCGGCTGGCGCACGACGCCCCGACGCGGCTCGTTAGAGTCCGCCTCATGGGACGGTCGTTGCGCATCGCACTGCTGTCCTACCGCAGCAAGCCGCACGGCGGTGGCCAGGGCGTCTACGTCCGCGCCCTCTCCCGGGAGCTCGCCGAGCTGGGGCACCGCGTGGAGGTGCTGAGTGGTCAGCCCTACCCCGAGCTCGACGACGGCGTGCCGCTCAACCGGCTGCCGAGCCTGGACCTCTACCGGGAGCCCGATCCGTTCCGCACACCCCGGCCCTCGGAGTTCCGCGACTGGATCGACGTCGCCGAGTGGGCCACGATGTGCACCGCCGGCTTCCCCGAGCCGCTCACGTTCAGCCTGCGGGCCGCCCGGCACCTCCTCCCCCGCCGCAACGAGTTCGACGTCGTCCACGACAACCAGTCGCTGGGGTACGGCCTGCTCCGGCTCGTGAAGGCCGGGATCCCGACCGTCGCGACCGTCCACCACCCCATCGCCATCGACCGCGAGCTGGAGCTGGCCGCCGCCCCCACGCTGCGCCGGAAGCTGACGCTGCGCCGCTGGTACGCCTTCACCGGCATGCAGGCGCGCGTCGTGCGGCAGCTGGACGGGATCACCACCGTCTCGGAGAACTCCCGCCGCGACATCACCACGCACATGGGCCTGCCGGCCGACGGCATGGCGGTCATCCCGGTCGGCATCGACCCCGACCGGCTGACCCCGCCCTCCGCCGGGCAGCCCCGGGAGACCGACTCGGTCCTGGCGATCACCAGCGCCGACGTGCCGCTCAAGGGCCTGGTGCACCTGCTCGAGGCGCTGGCCAAGCTGCGTACCGAGCGTCCGGTGCGGCTCACCGTCGTCGGTACCGCCCGGCCCGGCGGCCCGGCCGAGATCGCGCTGGACCGGCTGGGGCTGCGCGACGCCGTCCGCTTCACCGGGCCGGTGCCCGAGGCGGAGCTGATCTCGCTGCTGCAGCGCGCCACCGTCGTCGCCATCCCGTCGCTGTACGAAGGTTTCTCGCTGCCGGCCATCGAGGCCATGGCGTGCGCGACGCCGCTGGTCACCACCGACGCCGGCGCGCTGCCCGAGGTGGTCGGCACCAAGGCCGGGCTGCGGGTCAAGGCCGGCGACGTCGGCGAGCTCACCGCCGCGCTCCAGCTGGTCCTGGACTCGCCGTCACTGGCCGAGCAGCTGGGCCGTGCCGGGCGGCGACGGGTCCTGGACTCCTTCACCTGGCGGGCCACGGCCGAGCGCACCGCCGACTGGTACGCGCAGACCCTCGAGCGGAAGGGGCGGCCTTGCTGACCGTCGACTACGACCTGCTGGACCTGCAGCCGGGGATGACCGTCCTGGACCTGGGCTGCGGCGAGGGCCGGCACGCCTTCGAGGCTTACCGCCGCGGCGCGAAGGTGGTGGCCGTCGACTGGGGCCGGTCGGAGGTCGAGACGACGAAGCGCTGGCTGGGGGCGATCGCCGAGGCGGGCGAGGCCGGGCGGGTGGGCGACGACGTGGTCGCGCGCTACGAGGTGGTGCGCGGCGACCTGCTGCACCTGCCCTTCCCCGACGCCAGCGTGGACCGCGTGATGGCCTCGGAGGTGCTGGAGCACATCCCCGACGACGCGACGGCGATGCGGGAGATCTTCCGCGTGCTCAAGCCCGGCGGCCGGGCCGTCGTGACCGTGCCCCGCTACGGCCCGGAGCGGGTGTGCTGGGCGCTGTCGGACCAGTACCACGCCAACGAGGGCGGCCACATCCGCATCTACCGGGGCGGAGTCCTCCGGGCCCGGCTCGCCACCGCCGGGCTGGTGCCGGGGAAGAGCCACCACGCGCACGCGCTGCACGCCCCGTTCTGGTGGCTGAAGTGTGCCGTCGGCGTCGAGAAGGACTCCGCGCTGGTGCGCGCCTACCACCGCCTCCTGGTCTGGGACCTCACCTCCCGTCCGCTGGTCACCCGCCTCGCGGAGAAGGTGCTCGACCCGCTGATCGGCAAGAGCTTCGTCGTCTACGCCGACAAGCCCGCCGACGCGGCGACCGATGCCCGGGCCCGGGCATTCGGCGTCGCCGAGGAACGGGAGCGGTCCGCTGCCCGCTGACCGGCGCGTTCCGCTGCCGGAGCTGCCGGGGGTGCTGACCGCTGCCCAGGTGCGGCAGACCGTCGGCTGGATCGCCGGCGAGCAGTGCGCCGACGGGGCCCTGCCGTGGTTCCGGGGCGGCCAGCTCGATCCGTGGGACTCCGTCGAGGCGGCCATGGCGCTGGACGTCGGCGCCGAGCACGAGCGGGCGGCGGCGGCCTACCGCTGGCTCGCCGGGCGGCAGCGGCCCGACGGCAGCTGGGCCGCCGAGTACCGCGACGGCGCGGAGACCGCCCCCGCCGTCGAGAGCAACCACGCCGGCTACCTCGCCGTCGGCCTCTTGCATTCTTGGCTGATCAGCGCGGACGAGGAGCTCGTCGTCGGCCTGTGGCCGGTCGTGCGCCGGGCGCTGGACCTCGTCACCCGCATGCAACTCACCGGTGGCGCGATCAGCTGGGCGCTGCGCCCCGACGGCACGCCCGACGACCTCGCGCTGGTGACCGGCAACGCCAGCCTCTTCCAGGCGTTGCGCTGCGGACTGGCCCTGGCGGAGCTGGCCGGGGAGGCCCAGCCGGACTGGGAGCTCGCCGTCGCCGATCTCGGCACCGCCCTGCGGGAGCGCCCGGCGGCGTTCGGGGACCGGTCGCGCTTCTCGATGGACTGGTACTACCCGGTGCTCGCGGGTGCCGTCTCCGGCACCGCCGCGCATGACCGGCTCGCCGCCTCCTGGGACACCTTCGTCGTTCCGGGACTGGGCATCCGGTGCGTGTCCGACCGCCCGTGGGTGACCGGCGCCGAGACCTGCGAGCTCGCGCTGGCGCTGACCGCCGCCGGGCGGCCGGACGACGCCCTCGCGCAGGTCGCCGCGATGCAGCACCTCCGGCACGACGACGGGTCGTACTGGACCGGTTTCGTGTACCCCGACGACGCGCGCTGGCCGATCGAGCGGACCACCTGGACGGCGGCGGCGGTCGTCCTGGCCGCCGACGCGATCGCCGGCGCCACACCGGCGGCAGGCTTGTTCTCCGACCCCGCCGCCCTGCCGGTCGCCGGGGTGCCAGACGCCGGGACGCAACCAGCCGGACGGCTGGCGGAAGGGGCGGACACCGCACTGTCGTGAGCCGCGACCGCGGGTGACGCCGGTGCCGGGACCTCGCGCCACTCCGGCAAGGCTCACTGTCCGTGACCGACTGACGGAGCTGTCCACGAGCCTGTCGGCGGGGAACTCGGCACCGTGGATGCGCCCGTCCAGCGGATCGACGACTGCCGCGCGAACGGCCGGCTCCGGCGGGGCGCTCGGCCGGCTCCTCCCGCGGTCCATGCGACCGACCGCGCGTGCTGGCGTCGAGCAGGCGGCCGATCGCACCACAGGCGCACACCCCGGACGAGATCGAGCCGGGCAGCGACGGAAAGGCCCAGTCGGTGACCATTCTCGACATGCGTCTCCGGCCATTTTCTCGACTACTCAGAGTTTTTCCACGCATCGATCGATCCAGGCCGGGCGCCCGGCGAGTCCCACGATCCGGAACTGACTTTCTCGCGTCGACCCGCGTGGGAACAGCACTCGCAGGTATCCGGCACCCGTAGCCGGGGCTCGTGACACCCCTCGATCGCGACTACGCACCGTGAGATTATCGGTGCCGCCCGTTCCATCCGATCACCCACTCGGCGTAATTCCTCTTCTCACCGTGCACGCAGCGTCAACGGCTTTCCTACTGGCTCTCGACCGATCACGGCTCGACTGGGCCGACGGCCGGGCGCCAGGCAGACCCGCCGGCGCCGGACGAACGCACGGGGGGAACACGCACATGACGCACGCACGGAACCGGATCTTCGGCACGGCCACTGCCGGCACGACACTCCTGGCCGCAACCTCTGCGCTGGTGCTCGCCACCGCCATGCCGGCCGCGGCAGCGCCCGGGGGAAACGGCGGCGCGAAGGTGACCCTCTGTCACGCAACTGGGTCCGCCAGCAATCCGTACGTGCAGATCACCGTGGCCGACGACGCGGCGTACAACGGCCACCACAGCCAGCACCAGGACCTCGGCCAGGGGGACATCATCCCGCCGTTCACATACCAGGGCTCGACGTACTCGCTCAACTGGGACGGCGCGGGACAGGCGACGTTCGCGAGGGGTTGCACCGTGGAGACCACGGGCGGACCTCAGAAGCCGGACAACCCAGGCAACCCAGGCAACCCAGGCAAGCCCGAGAACCCCGGCAACGCCGGCAACCCCGGCAACCCCCACGAGCCCGAGAACCCGGGCACGCCCGAGAAGCCGGCCAACCCGGGGAACCCCGGCACTCCGAGCGGGCCGGGCAAGGACCCGAAGGTCACGCTCTGCCACGCCACGGGCTCGACCAGCAACCCCTATGTCCGGATAACGGTCGCTGCCGCTGGGGCCTACAACGGCCACTACACCCAGCACGAGGACCTCGGCCGGGGCGACATCATCCCGCCGTTCACGTACCAGGGATCGACCTACTCGCTCAACTGGACGACGGATGGGCAGTCGTTCTTCGCCGGCGGCTGCCAGACGCCCACCGAGCCGCACGTCCCGGGGCAGCCGGAGACTCCGGGGACCCCGGGCGACACGGCACATCCGGGTGACTCGGGCACCCCGGGTGCCTCCCTCCACGCCGGAACCCCGGGCTCGGACGGCCGGGAACCCGCCACCGCGGCACGGAACGGAACCTCGGAGGGCGCGGGTTCGGCCACGGCGTCTCGCGCTTCCGACGTGGGTCCCATCCCCGGGGCCGCGGACGCCGGTGAAGGCATGGCCGACACCTGGCAGCTGACCGTGGGTCTGGCGTTGGCCTCGATGGGCGCCCTGGCCGGTGGGACGGCGCTCTACCGCCGTCGGCTCGCAGGGAACTGAGAACAGTGCGGATGCCCCGGCTGGCGATCGTCGTCCTGAGCTTGCTGATGTCCGTGGCGGGCGCTGCCCTCCTCGTGGAGCACGCCTCGGGACACCAGCCTCCTTCCCGGACGCCGATGTCAGCCGGGGCCGCCGGCGAGACGGTCTCCCCTGCCGCGGAACGGGGCCCCGACGAGTCCGGGGTGCCGGTGGGGCTGGAGATCCCGTTCGCGAGCAGCAACCACCCGGACGGCGTGACCGCCTCGGTCTCCGCCGATCCCCTCACCGAGCGGGGCGACTTGTTCGTTCCGGAGGACCCCCGGACGCTGAGCTGGGCATCGGACGACGCGGCCCCCGGCTCGAGCAGGGGCACCGCGATCCTCGTCGGTCACGTCAACTACGTGGTCGACGGGGAACTGGTCCGCGGAGCACTGTCCGATCTGGCGGAGTACGCCGTCGAGCACATCGGGCAGACGTTCACCGTGCAGCTCGCCGATGGCCGCCGGCTCGACTACCGGATCACCGGCGGCGAACGTCACGACAAGGACGCGCTGGCTGCCCGGCCCGAGCTGCGACAGATGCTGTACGACCAGACGAATGCGTTCGGGCCGGCGCCGGGAACGGGTCGGCTGGTGCTCGTGTCCTGCGGCGGCGCGTTCGACACGCGCACCGGGAACTACGAGGACAACGTCTTCGTGTTCGCGCTGCCGGTTGCTGCAGAGGCCAGGGGTCCGCTGGCGGAGGGTGACGCACGCACCGGTTGAGCGGCGCGGCGCGCGGGCAGGGTTCCTCCGTGACCACACCGGCCCCCTCCGACGTCACCGTCGTCGTCATGTCCCGCGACCGCCGGGACGACCTGCTCGCCACCCTCCCCCGGCACGAGGCGCCGGTCGTCCTGGTGGACAACGCCTCCACGGACGGCACGGTGGAGGCGGTGCGCGCGGCATGCCTCGGCGTCACCGTCGTGCCACTGCCGGAGAACGCGGGCTCTTACGCCCGCACCATCGGCGTGCAGCGCGCCGGCACCGAATTCGTCGCGTTCGCCGACGACGACTCCTGGTGGGCACCCGGCGACCTCGCCCGGGCGGCCGCGATCATGCGCGCCCATCCGCGGCTGGCCGTTCTGAACGCCCGGATCCTGGTCGGCCCCGAGGAACGGCTGGACCCGACCTGCGCGGAGATGGCGGGGAGCCCGCTCGGTACGCCGCCCGACCTCCCGGGGCCGGCGCTCCTGGGCTTCATCGCCTGCGGGGCCATGGTGCGCACCGAGGCGTTCCTCGCCGTCGGTGGCTTCGACCGGGTCGTGCGCTTCCCCGGTGAGGAGGAACGGCTCTCCCTCGACCTCGCCGCCGCCGGATGGGGCATGGCCTACGTCGACGAGGTGACCGTGCACCACCACCCCTCACCGCGCCGGGCCGCGCCCGATCAGCGCCGCACCGCGATCTGGCGCAGCCGGGTGCTGACCGCGGTCATGCGCCAGCCCGCGCCGGAAGTCGGGCGAGTGGTGCTGCGGGCGCTGCGCACCGGTACGGCCGAGCGACGGGGGCTGCTGCGCGCGCTGCCCGACGTGCCGGCTGCCCTGCGCTCGCGCCGGCCGGTGCCCGTGGCCGTCCGGGAGCAACTGCGCGTCCTCGCCGGGAGCGGATCGTGACCGCGGATCCGCGGGTGGCCGTCGTGGTCATCACCCACCAGCGGCGGGACGAGCTGCTGCTGGCCGTGGAACGTCTGCTGGCGTTGCCCGAGCGACCGCACGTGGTCGTCGTCGACAACGGCTCCACCGATGGCACGGCCGATGCGGTTCGCGAGCGGTTCCCGCAGGTCGAGCTGATCGCCAGTCCGGAGAACCTGGGTGCCGTGGGCCGCAACGTCGGGGTGGCCCGGCTGGACACCGACTACGTCGCCTTCTGCGACGACGACACCTGGTGGGAGCCGGGCTCGCTGCGCACCGCCGCCGACGTGCTCGACGCGCACCCGCGGCTGGCCGTCGTGACCGCTCGGATCCTCGTCGAACCCGGCGGCCGCGAGGACCCGATCGTGCCGGAGCTGCGCGACTCCCCCGTCCGGGGCGCCCCGTGGTTACCCGGACCGGCGCTCGGCTCGTTCCTCGCCGGCGCGTCGGTGGTGCGGCGCGAGGCGTTCGAGGCGGTCGGCGGCTTCTCCGAACGGCTGTGGCTGGGCGGCGAGGAAGAACTCATGGCCGGCGACCTGGCCGCGGCCGGCTGGGAGCTCTGCTACCTGCCGCAGCTCACCGTGCACCACCAGGCGAGCTCCGCCCGCGACCCTCACCGGCGGCGGGCCGACGGCATCCGCAACACGCTCTGGACGACGTGGCTGCGGCGCCCGATCCGCCCCGCCGCGCGCCGCACGCTGCACCTGCTGCGCTCGGTTCCGCGCGATCGGGTCACGGCGCGCGGTCTGCTGGCCGCCGTGTGCGGACTGCCGTGGGTGGTGCGCGAGCGCCGGGTGCTCCCAGCGCACGCCGAGGCACGGTTCGCCGCTCTCGAGGAGGCGCAGCGCACGTCGACCGCCCGCCGCTACGTCAGCTAGCCCTCCACCTCGGGCATGGGAAGCGATACATGCGTCTCGCGGGCCCCAACGGGTGTATCGCTTCCCATGCTCAGCGGGCGCAGTCGATGCAGGTGCGGGCGGTCGGGCGGGCGGCCAGCCGCTCCGGCGCGATCGGGCGGCCGCAGGTCTCGCACCGGCCGTAGGTCCCGGCCTCCACCGCGGTGACGGCGACGTCGACATCGGCCAGCCGGCGGCGTGCCTGGTCCAGGAGAGCGGCGACCTGCTGGCGCTCGAACGCGATCGTCGCACCCTCGGGGTCGTGCTCGTCGTCGGCGTTCGACGACTTCGACGCCGCCACGACCTCGTCGAACATCCGGGTCAGCGCCTCGATCTGCGCCTGCGCGGCCGCCCGCTCCGCGCCCAGCGGGTTCTCCGGCCCCGTCCGGAGGCTCATCCCGAGATTGCGAGGGGTGAGAGGGACGGGGTCCTCCTGCGACGCAGCAGCCGCAGCGACCCGGTGCCCGGCAGCTCCTCGAAGTCCCCGCTCCCCAGCACCCGGGTGTAGACCCCGTAGGGCGCCTGCCCGCCGTCCGCCGGATCCGGGAAGACGTCGTGGATGGCCAGCGTGCCGCCGACCGCCAGCTTGGCCACCCACGCGTCCTGGTCCCGGCGCGCGGACTCCTCGGTGTGGCTGCCGTCGAGGAAGAGCAGGGCGAGCGGCGCCGTCCACAGCGGGGCCAGTGTCTCCGACCGGGTGACCACCGCGATCACGACGTCCTCCGCGCCGGCCTGGGCGATGGTGCGGCGGAAGTTCGGCAGGGTGTCGATCCGCCCGACGGCGGGGTCGACCAGCGACGGGTCGTGGTACTCCCAGCCGGGTTGGTGCTCCTCCGAGCCGCGGTGGTGGTCGACGGTGACCACGAGCCGGCCGGTCTCCCGGGCAGCCGCGGCCAGGTACAGCGCCGACTTGCCCATCCAGGTGCCGATTTCGAGCAGCGGCCCGGGCACGGCGACGGTCCGCGCCGCCTCGTAGAGGGCCCGCCCTTCGTCGTCGGGCATGAACCCGGGAGCGGCCTGGGCTGCGACGAGGAGTTCGGTGCTCACGGGCACAGCCTGGCTCATCGGGCGAACCGCGTCCGCAGCGCGGTCAGCCGGCGATCGGTCGCGGCCCCGGCCTCGGTGTCGGCTGCCTTGGCGAAGAACGCCCCGGTCGCGGTGGTGACCGGCACCGCGAGCACCAGCGCGATGGCGCCGACGAGGGTGCGGATGACCTCTTCGGCCAGCCCGGAGGAGGTCAGGACCACCCACCCGGGCTGGTCGTAGAGCTCGAAGAGCAGCAGCAGCGGCAGCGCCGCTCCGGCGTAGGCGAAGACGATCGTGTAGACGGTGGAGGCGATGTGGTCCCGGCCCACGGCCATTCCCCGCGTGTAGAGCTCCCGCCACGTCATCGACGAGTCCACTTCGTGCAGCTGCCAGATCGCCGAGGCCTGGGTGATCGTCACGTCGTTGAGCACGCCCAGCCCGGCGACGACGATGCCGGCGAGCACCAGACCGGAGAAGTCGATGGTCGGGTCGAAGTTGTTCAGCGTCGTCGTCTCCTCGCTGGTCAGGCCGGTGAGCCGGGCCGTCGCCACGGCGAGCGAGCCGAGGACCGCGACCAGCGAGAGCCCGAACAGGGTGCCGACCAGCGCGGTCGTCGTGCGGGCCGAGAACCCGTGCGCGAGGTAGAGGACGACGAACATGATCGCCGCGGAGCCGACCAGGCTGACCATCGCGGGCGAGTCGTAGGCCAGCAGCCCGGGCAGCACGAACTGCAGCAGCACGAAGAAGGCGAAGGCCAGGCCGACCAGCGAGGCAAGTCCGCGCCACCGGGCCACCAGGCCGACCACCACCGCGAAGGCGACGGCGAGGCCGATGATCGGCACGTCGCGCTGGTAGTCGTAGAACTGGTACGACGGGCCGCCCTCGGCGGCGGGGTCGCGGGTCAGGACCAGCGTGTCGCCCTCCTCCACCCCGCTGGCCACGACGTCGGACTGCAGGTCGACCGACTGGTAGTCGCCCGTGCCCTCGCCGTCGAGGATCTCCACCACCGCGCGGGCGCAGTCGGCCGGCCTGCCCTCGGGGTCACCGCAGTCGTAGGTCTCGACCGACACCACTTCCCCGTCGGGATAGGTGGTGCCCGGCGGCAGATAGGTGGCGGCGACCTCCTGCGCCCGTGTCGGCTCGCCGGAGGGCCACAGCACGAACAGCCCGATGACCGTGGCGAGGCCGACGGGGACCAGCAGCAGGAGCATCAGCCACACGGCCCGGCGGCGGCGCCCCAGCGCCTCCTCGGTGGGCGGCGGGGCGTCCGGATCGGGTCCGTGGCTGTGGGCGTGAGACGACACCCGGTCAGGCTAGGAGGCGCACCGCCCCGGGGCCGCCCCGACACCGGTCAGGAGTGGTCGGCCGGTCCCGGGGGTCCACCGTCGCCCGTGGCCTCCGCGGTGACCTCGCCGTCGGCCTGCACCACGGTGAACCGGTGCCACAGCCCGGTCAGCTGCAGCGGGCGGGTCACCGTCGACGGCGGTTCCACCAGGGCCACCTCGATCGCCCGCGGCACGGCCATCTTCTGCAGCTGCACGAGCACCGCCAGGCCGGCCGAGTTCATGAAACCGACCTGGGCCAGGTGCAGCTCCACCCGGCGGAGTCCGTGATCGGCGAGCAGCAGGTCGGTGAGCGTCCGGACCAGCGGCCGTCGGGCGGCCTCGGTCAGCTCACCGCTGATGGTGAGCCGGACCGTCTCACCGTCCACCTCGTGCTGAACGCGTGGCTCGGTGCCCGGCGTGTCGTCGGCGGGCGGGGTCTGCGGCTGGCCGCCGGTCGTCTCGTCCACGCCGTGCCACTGCCCCGTCGGCTCCCGGTTCACGCACGCGGTCGACGATCGGCTCCGGGAGGACGGTGCGGAACATTTTTGCCTCGCAGACGTTTACCTGGCTGCGCCAACGAGGTAATCTCCAGTCGCCACTAGAGGTTCCACCTCGGGCAGCGAACACCAGTTCCTTCATCCCATGGAGGTTCCAGCCATGATGCTGACCGCGTACGACCCGTTCGCCGCCACGTCCGCCGCGTTCCGCGCGCTGGACCAGCTCACCGGCCGCAGCGGGTCCTCGACCGCCCGCCCGCTGTCGGGCATGCCGATGGACGCCTACCGGGTGGGTGACAACTTCGTCGCCCACTTCGACCTCCCCGGCGTCGACCCGGGCTCGATCGACCTGTCGGTCGAGGGCAACACCCTCACCGTCAGCGCTGAACGCTCGGTCCCGCAGCTGGAGGGCGCGGAGTGGTCGGCGGCCGAGCGACCGTTCGGCAGCTACACCCGCCAGCTCGTGCTGGGTCGCAGCCTCGACACCGATCGGCTCGAGGCCAGCTACCACGACGGGGTGCTGACCCTCAGCATCCCGGTGGCCGAGAAGGCGCGGGCCCGCAAGATCACGGTGACCCGCGCGGACACGCCGGCCGCCGTCGAGGCGCGCACCATCGAGGGCGAGCAGGCGGCGGTCGAGAGCTGATCGCCCCGCCGCGAGGCGACGTCGCAGGGGCCGGATCCGCGCGGGTCCGGCCCCTGCGTCGCATCCGGACCTCCGCCGACCCGCCGCCGGCGATGTGCGCGGAGGATGCACGTCGGAGCGAGGGCCACCCCCTCCGCGTACATCGCCCAGCCCGGAGCCGGGCACCCACCAGGACACCGACGACGGGAGCGCGCCGTGGACATCGAGGACGGAGCGTCGCCCGGTGACCCCTTGGGCCGGCTCGACGATCCCGACTACCCGGCACTGACGATGAGCCAGGCCGCAGAGCTGCTGGGCGTCCAGGCAGCCTTCCTGCGCAGCCTCGACGGCTCCGGGGTCCTGCACCCCCATCGGTCACGCGGTGGTCACCGCCGCTACTCGCGCCAGCAGCTCGTCCTCGCCGCCCGGGTGCGGGTGCTGCTCGACGACGGCCACTCGCTCGCATCGGCGGAGGTCATCGTCGGCCTGCAGGACGAGCTCGCCTCCGCCCGTGCCGATCTCGACCGCCTGGCAGGTCGACACAAGGAACCCTAGGGGGGTACGGTTCCTCCGGAGCCGCAGGACCGCGGCGCCGTCAGGAGGGCACCTCGTGGAGACTGCGGAGACCGGCTGCGCCGGCCACGACCACGCGCACGGCTACATCCACCGCAAGGACGACTACCTCAAGCGGTTGCGCCGGATCGAGGGGCAGGCCCGCGGTCTGCAGCGGATGGTCGAGGACGAGAAGTACTGCATCGACATCCTCACCCAGGTCGCGGCGATGACCAAGGCGCTGCAGGCGGTCTCCCTGGGCCTGCTCGAGGAGCACCTCAGCCACTGCGTCGTCGACGCCGCCAAGGCCGGTGGCCGCGAGGCCGAGGAGAAGGTGCGTGAGGCCACCCAGGCCATCGCGCGGCTCGTCCGTTCCTGACCACCCCCCACCCGAGAGGAAGCTCCCGTGAGCAGCACCGCCAGCTACACCGTCACCGGCATGACCTGCGGGCACTGCGTCACCGCCGTCACCGAGGAGGTCTCGGCGCTCCCCGGCGTGACCGACGTCGACGTCGACCTCGCCACCGGTGGCCTGACCGTCACCAGCGAGCAGCCGGTCGACGAGTCCGCCGTCCGCGCCGCCGTCGAGGAAGCCGGATACGAGGTGAGCGGCCGCTGACGCGGCCGATGCCATGAACACCCCCCTGCGCGTCGCGGCGTTCACGCTGGGTCTGGTCGCCGTCTTCGGCGCGGCCGTCGGCGTGGGCGCCGCGGTCGGGCCGTTCGGCACCGCGACCGAGTCGTCACCGGCGCACACCGAGAGCGCGCACGGCGGCGGGAGCCATGCCGCAGCCGGTCACGCCGAGGCGGCCGACGCCGGTCCCGGCGGGCTCCAGGTGAGCGAGGACGGCTACACGCTGGCACTGGCGTCGAGCACCGCAGCGGCCGGTCCGGCCACGCCCATCGCCTTCCAGATCCTCGGGCCCGACGGCTCCGCCGTCAGCGCCTACGACCGCGAGCACGACGTCGACCTGCACCTCGTGGCGGTCCGGCGCGACCTCACCGGTTACCAGCACGTACACCCCGAGCTCGGCGCCGACGGCGTCTGGCGGGCACCGCTGGCGCTGGACCCCGGCACCTGGCGGCTGTTCGCCGACTTCTCCCCGGCGGCCGACGGGGAGAACCGGACGCTCGGCGCCGACCTGGCCGTCGCCGGGTCCTACGAGCCCAGCCCGCTGCCCGCGCCGTCGACGGTCGCCGACGTGGACGGCTACACGGTGGTCCTCTCCGGTGAGCTCACGCCGGGCAGCGAGTCCGAGCTCACGCTCGCCGTCAGCCGCGACGGCGTTCCGGTGACCGATCTGCAGCCCTACCTCGGCGCCTACGGCCACCTCGTCGCCCTGCGCGAGGGCGACCTGGGCTACCTGCACGTCCACCCCGGAGAGCCCGACGACGGCCGCGCACCGGCACCCGGGCCGCACGTCCGCTTCGCCACCACAGCACCCACTGCGGGCACCTACCGGCTGTTCCTCGACTTCCGCCACGGCGACGTCGTCCGCACCGCCGCGTTCACGGTGACCGTCGAGGCCCACGAGGAGCACGGGTCATGACCTCCACCGGCACTCCCACCGACGTCGAGCTGCTCATCGGCGGCATGACGTGCGCCTCGTGCGCCGCCCGCGTGGAGAAGAAGCTCAACAAGCTCGAGGGCGTCACCGCGACGGTCAACTACGCCACGGAGAAGGCGAAGGTCAGCGTCGCCGGCGACGTCACGACCGACGACCTCATCGCCACCGTGGAGAAGACCGGCTACACCGCCACACTCCCTCGGCCCCGTCCAGAGGCTCACCCCGAGCCTGCGAGGGGTGAGGAGGACGGGGTCCTTCCGCCGACCGCGACGTTGCGCACGCGGTTGCTGGTCTCCGCACTGCTCAGCCTCCCGGTCGTCCTCCTGGCCATGGTGCCGGCGCTGCAGTTCGAGTACTGGCAGTGGCTCTCGCTGACCCTCGCCGCCCCGGTCGTCGTCTGGGGCGGCCTGCCCTTCCACCGCGCGGCTTGGACCAACCTGCGGCACGGCGCCGCGACCATGGACACCCTGGTCTCCCTCGGCACCCTGGCCGCCTTCGGCTGGTCGCTCTACGCACTGTTCCTGGGCAGCGCCGGTCAACCCGGCATGACGCACCCCTTCGAGCTCACCGTCGCCCGCTCCGACGGTGCCGGGAACATCTACCTCGAGGCCGCGGCCGGCGTGACCACCTTCCTGCTGGCCGGCCGCTACGCCGAGGCCCGCTCGAAGCGCCGGGCCGGCGCCGCGCTGCGGGCGCTGCTCGGACTGGGCGCCAAGGAGGTGTCGGTGCTGCGCGGCGGCAGCGAGACCCGCGTGCCGGTGGACCAGCTCGTGGTCGGAGACCTGTTCGTCGTCCGGCCCGGGGAGAAGATCGCCGCCGACGGCGAGGTCACCGAGGGCGCCTCCGCCGTCGACGCCTCGATGCTCACCGGGGAGTCGGTACCCGTGGAGGTCGGGCCGGGCGACGCGGTCACCGGCGGCACGGTCAACGCCGGCGGCCGGCTGGTCGTGCGCGCCACCCGGGTGGGCAGCGAGACGCAGCTGGCCCAGATGGCCCGGCTGGTGGAGGACGCGCAGAACGGCAAGGCCGACGTCCAGCGGCTGGCCGACCGGATCTCCGCCGTCTTCGTGCCCGTCGTTCTCGCGCTCGCCGCGGCCACCCTCGGCTTCTGGATCGGCGCCGGCGAGGGCCTGCCGGTCGCGTTCACCGCCGCCGTCGCCGTGCTGATCATCGCCTGCCCCTGCGCCCTCGGGCTGGCCACGCCGACCGCGCTGATGGTCGGCACCGGCCGCGGCGCACAGCTGGGCATCCTGATCAAGGGCCCGGAGGTGCTGGAGAGCACCCGCCGGGTGGACACCGTCGTCCTGGACAAGACCGGCACCGTCACCACTGGGCACATGACGCTGCTCGACGTCGTGCCCGCCGAGGGCGAGGACGCCGACCGGCTGCTGCGGCTGGGCGGCGCCCTGGAGGCAGCGTCGGAGCACCCCATCGCCCGGGCGGTGGCCGCCGCTGCCGCCGAGCGCGGTCCCCTGCCCGCCGTCGAGGGGTTCGCCAACGAGGCGGGCCTCGGCGTCCGCGGCGTCGTCGAGGGCGCGGCGGTCCTGGTCGGCCGACCGCGGCTGCTCGCCGACTGGTCGCTGACCCTGCCGGAGCCGCTCGCCCGCGCCGCCGACGAGGCGGAGCGGACCGGCCGCACCGCGATCGCGGTCGGCTGGGACGGCGCCGCCCGCGGCGTGCTGGTCGTCGCCGACGCGGTCAAGGACACCTCCGCCGACGCCGTCCGGCAGCTGCGCGACCTGGGGCTCACCCCGGTGCTGCTGACCGGCGACAACGCCCGCGCCGCCCGCGCGGTCGCCGCGCAGGTCGGCATCGACGAGGTGATCGCCGAGGTGCTACCGCAGGACAAGGTCGACGTCGTCCGGCGGCTGCAGGACGAGGGCCGGGTCGTGGCCATGGTCGGCGACGGCGTCAACGACGCCCCGGCGCTCGCCCAGGCCGACCTGGGGCTGGCGATGGGAACCGGGACCGACGTCGCGATCCAGGCCAGCGACCTCACGCTGGTGCGCGGTGACCTGCGCGCGGCCGCCGACGCGATCCGGCTGTCCCGGCGGACCCTGGCGATCATCAAGGGCAACCTGTTCTGGGCCTTTGCCTACAACGTCGCGGCGATCCCGCTGGCCGTGGCCGGGCTGCTCAACCCGATGATCGCGGGTGCGGCGATGGCCTTCAGTTCGGTGTTCGTGGTGACCAACAGCCTGCGGCTGCGTGGGTTCGCCCCGCTCGCGGAGAACCGCGAGGCGACGCCGGCGCGCTGAGGGGACCCGGCACATCCCGCGACGCTCTGACTCTGCCCCACATATGGGGCAGAGTCAGAGCGTCCGCAGAGAGACGTCCCAGCCTCCGGAGGCCCACGGTGAACCGTTCCGACGACGACGCACGGCGGGACCTGACGCGCGCCCTGGCCGGCGCCGGCCTGCTCGCCGGGCTGGCGCTGCTGGCCCGGCCGGGCGCCGTGGCCGCCGCGGTGGCCCCCCGGTTCCCGCGCGAGCGGCTGTGGATCGGGCGCGTGCTCGGCGCCCGGCTGCTCGCCCAGCACGCCCTGGTGCTCGCCGCGCCGGAGGCGGCGGTGGTCCGGGCGGCCGCGGCGGTCGACGGGCTGCACGCGGCCAGCATGGTGCCGGTGCTGGCCCTCCCCCGCTACCGGCGGGCCGCACTCGTGACCGGTGGCCTGGCCGCGGCGTACGCAGTTCTGGGACCCGCGATGGCGCCGCCGAATCGTGGATAGCCGCGGCGCCCCGCGTCCAGGTCGCCGTCCCTGAGCCCGCCCGCGCCGGGGGACGGGTCCGCGGTCACCCGAGGGCGGGGAGCAGCAGCAGCGCCGTCGGCAGGAGCAGCAGCAGGACGGCACCGCTCAGCGCGGTCCACCGAGCGGCGGCCGGCAGCGGGTGAGCCGGCTCCAGCAGCCGCACCACCCGGGCCCGGACCCCGGCGCCCGAGACCGCGAGGGCTCCCGTGGGCACTCCTCCGGCCCCGCCGGCCGCCGCGACGATCGCCTCGGCGAGGGTGCGCCGCGGCGAGGTCCCCGACAGCGAGCCCAGCGCCACGTCGTCGGCGCGCATCTCGACCAGCTCCCGCACCGCCCCGTGAGCGCGCTCGGCCGCGGGCAGCACGGGCAGCGCCGCCTTCCACGCCACGAACGGCAGCAGCAGCAGGTGGTGGTGCTCGGCGAGATGTGCTCGCTCGTGCGCCACGACGGCAGCGAGCTGCCCGTCATCGAGCTCGGCGACCATGCCGGAGGAGAGCACCAGCAACGGCCGCGCGCCGGGGATGCAGAAGGCCACCGGCGCCGGGTGGTCGAGCAGCCGCGCATCGGGCTGCGGACCGGGCTGGACGACGAGCTCGAGCAGCTCCCGGTGCCGACGGCGGGTACGGACGATCCGGGCCCAGCTGAGCAACAGCACCCCGACCAGCTCGAAGGCCAGAACCCCGGCAAGTGTCAGCGCGACCCAGTGATCACCGCGCACCGGCTCGGTCACCACGTGCCCGCGCACCACCGCCCACGCCGCCTCGGGGAGCGAGTGACCCCACGGCGCGAGGCCGTGGACCAGCAGCGCCCCGATCATCGACAGGCCCCCGGCCAGGCCGACCGCCTGCCAGCACACCAGCGCCACCAGCGGGTCCCGCCCCGGCCACTGCGCACGGGCCAGCAGCGCCGGCACCGGCCACGCGAGCAGCGCGGCCAGGACGGCGAGGGCGACCGCGGTGACGGGCAGCATCGGTGGGGAGGAGCAGGGTCAGCCGGTGGAGCCGCCGGCGAGCAGCTCCCGCAGCAGGCGGGCCTCCTCGTCGTTGACGCTGCCGACGAAGCGGGCCAGCACGGCCTGCCGGTCCGCCGCCTGGCCGAGCACCTCGTGCATGAGCTCGGCGGCGTGGTCCTCGCGGCTGGCGCGGGCCGAGAAGCGACGCGGACGGGCGTCGTCGTGCCGCACGAAACCCTTCTGCTCCAGCCGGGTGAGGACGGTGTGCACCGTGGTCAGGGCGACGCCGCGGTCGGCCAGCTCGTTCCGCAGCCGGGTCGCGGCCACCGGCCCGTCGGCGGCCCACAGCCGGTCCATGACGGCCCGTTCCAGCTCCCCCAGCGACGCCACGGGTCCTCCTGTTCCAGGGATCACACGACACTCTTCTACGTTCTGTAGAACTTCAGCTTCTACACGGCGTAGAAAGAACGAGTCGATCGTACGACGGTCGCTCTCGACGACGAGAAGGAGCCCGGCCCGTGGACGTGCTGGAGATCGCGCGGTGGCAGTTCGGGATCACCACCGTCTACCACTTCCTGATGGTGCCGCTGACGATCGGCCTGGGCGTCCTCGTCGCGGTCATGCACACGATGTGGGTGCGGACGGACAAGCCCGAGTGGCTGCGGATGACCCGCTTCTGGGGTCGCGTCTACCTGATCAACTTCGTCCTCGGCGTCGCCACCGGCCTGGTCCAGGAGTTCCAGTTCGGCCTGGCCTGGAGCGAGTACTCGCGCTTCGTCGGCGACGTGTTCGGCTCGCTGCTCGCCCTCGAGGCCCTGCTGGCGTTCTTCCTCGAGTCCACGTTCCTGGGGCTCTGGATCTTCGGCTGGGGCCGGATCCCGAAGAAGGTGCACCTCGCCGCGCTGTGGGCAGCGGTCATCGGGTCGATCGTGAGCGCGTACTTCATCATCGCCGCGAACTCCTGGATGCAGCACCCGGTCGGGGTGGTGACCGACGACGCGACCGGCCGCCCGTTGCAGGTCGACTTCTTCGCCGTCCTGACCAACAACACCGCGCTCGCGGCGTTCAGCCACACGATCGTCGGCGCGCTCATGGTCGCCGGGTCGGCGCTGGTCGGCATCGGCCTGTGGCACCTGCGGAAGCGGAAGCTCGCCGAGCAGCCCGCCACCGATCCCGACCAGCTGGTCTGGCGGCGGTCGGTGCGGCTGGGCGGCTGGGTCTCGCTGGCGGCGTTCGTCCTCGTGGCGCTCACCGGGGACTTCCAGGCCAAGCTGATGTACCAGCAGCAGCCGCTGAAGATGAGCTCGGCCGAGGCGCTGTGCGAGACCGAGGCGCCGGCGTCCTTCTCGATCTTCGCCTTCGCCAAGTTCGGCTCCAACGAGTGCGACGACGTGCACTCGATCACCGTGCCCTACATCCTCAGCTACCTCGCCCACGGCGACTTCAGCACCGCCGTCCCCGGCGTCAACGAGCTGCAGGCGCAGTACGAGGAGGTCTACGGGGCGAGCTACCCCGACGACCCGTCCTTCGGCGCCGAGGCCGGCGAGCCGATCGACTACACGCCGCTGCTCGCCGTCACCTATTGGAACTTCCGGCTGATGATCGGCATGGGCGGAGTCGCCGCCGCCGTGGCCGCGTACGCGCTGTGGTCGACCCGCAGGGGCCGCGTGCCGATGTCGCGGATCGGCGTCTACGGCTCGCTGCTGGCTGTCGGCGCGCCGTTCGTCGCCAACGCCTCGGGGTGGATCTTCACCGAGATGGGCCGCCAGCCCTTCGTCGTCCACCCGAACCCCGACGTGCCGGTCGAGGACCAGGTGTACTTCTTCACCGCCCAGGCGGTGACCCCCGGGATCAGCGCCGCCGAGGTGTGGACGTCGCTGATCGCCCTGACCGTCGTCTACGGCGCGCTGGCGGTGGTCGAGCTGTGGCTGATCACCCGCTTCGTCCGCCGCGGCATCACCACCGGCGACGGCGCACCCGTACCCGGCCACACCCCCGAGGGCGGTCCCGACGACGACGTGCCGGGCGGAGCCGACGGCGGTCGCCGCGACGACGACGTCCTCTCGTTCGCCTACTGAGAACGGAAGCTGACATGGACCTGCAGACCGTCTGGTTCGCCGCCGTCGCCGCCCTCTGGATCGGCTTCCTGCTGCTCGAGGGCTTCGACTTCGGCGTCGCCGCCCTGCTGCCGGTGCTCGGCCGCCGGACGAGCGACCGGCACCTGATGCTGCGCAGCATCGGGCCGCTGTGGGACGGCAACGAGGTGTGGCTGATCACCGCCGTCGGCGCCGTGTTCGCAGCCTTTCCCGGCTGGTACGCCAGCTGGCTGCCCGCGCTCTACCTACCGTTCGTCCTGGTGCTGATCGGTCTGATCATCCGGGCGGTCGCCTTCGAGTGGCGGCACTCGCACTCCACCGAGCAGTGGGACACCACGTGGACGCGGGTCGTCGTCACCGGCTCGCTGATCGCCTCGCTCGGCATCGGCGCGGCCCTGGGTGCCACGACGCTCGGCCTGCCGATCGACGACGCCGGCAACCGCGTGGGCGGCGCCTTCGCCGGCTTGGGCCGGCCGGCCCTGCTGGGCGCGGTCGCGGTGTTCGGTTTCTCGCTGGTGCACGGCGCGCTCTTCCTCGCGCTCAAGGTGGATGGCGACCTGCGGACCCGCGCCCGGATCTTCGCCGTCCGGTGGTCGCCGCTGGCGGCGCTGCCCCTGCTGGCCTGGGCGGGCCTCGTGCACCTGCGGTACGGCACGCCGGTCACGGCCGTGCTGTGGCTGGTCGCCGCGCTTGCCGTGGTCGTCGCCTGGGCGCGCATCCGGGTCGGCCGCGAGGGCCAGGCCTTCGCCGCCTGGGGCGCGATGCTGGTGTCCGCCGCGGCGACCGTGTTCGGCGCGGCCTACCCCGTGGTCGTGCCGTCGACGATCGACCCCGCGTTCGACCTGACCCTCGCCGAGGCCTCGGTCAGCGACTACACGCTCACGGTCATGACCTGGGCCGCAGGCGTCGGACTCCCCGTCGTCCTCGCCTACCAGACCTGGACCTACTGGGTGTTCCGGAAGCGACTGACCGCCGAGCCGGTGCACGGGGAGCCGACCGAGGCCGCGCACGCATGACCGCTCCGACGGCGGCCGGACGGGGCCCGCTCGGCGCACTGGCCGGTGTGCCCGGCCTGACCGGTGCGCTGGGGCGGGCCGCGACGGCCGCCCTCGTGCAGACCACGGGCCTGGTCCTCCTCGCCGGCGGCCTGGCGCACGCCGTGGCCCGTGCGGCCGGGATGGCCGACGGCACCCCCACCGTGCCGCTCCTCCTGGCCGCGGTCGGTGCGGCGCTGCGGGCCGGCGCCGGCGCCGTCGGCGAGGCGGTGGCCGCCCGCGACGCCCGCCGCGCGGAGGACCGGCTGCGGCGGGGCCTGCTCGACCGGCTGGCCGGCTCGCCAGCGGCCGTGACCGCGGCGGGCGGCCCCGGCCCGGCCGCCGTCCTCGCCACCACCCGGCTGCACGACCTGGGCCCGGCGCTGGCCACCTACCTGCCGGCGCTCGCGCAGACGATCGTCGTGCCTCCGGTCCTGCTGCTGGTCCTCGCCGCCACCGACCTGCTGTCGGCGGCGCTCGTGGCGGTGACGCTCCCGCTGGTGCCGGTGTTCATGGTGCTGGTCGGCCGGCACACGCAGTCGGCGACCGCGGACTCCGCCCGGGCTCTCGACCGCATCGCCGCGCACGTCGCCGAGCTGGTGCGCGGCCTGCCGGTCCTGGTCGGCCTCGGCCGCGCCGCCGAGCAGACCGTCGCGCTGGCGTCGCTCGGCGAGGCGCACCGCACCCGCACGCTGGCCACCCTGCGGGTCGCCTTCCTGTCCGCGCTGGTGCTCGAGCTGATCGCCACCCTCTCGGTCGCCCTCGTCGCGGTCACCGTCGGGATCCGGCTCGTCGAGGGGCACCTGGCGCTCGCCGTCGGGCTGACCGCACTGCTGCTCGCACCCGAGGCGTTCGCCCCGCTGCGCGCGCTCGGGTCGGCCCACCACGCCTCCGAGGACGCCGCCCTGGCCGCCGCCGAGGCGCGGGCCGCGCTGGCCGCCCCGGCGCCGCCCGTCACGGTGCCCGCCGTCGACGACGACCCGCGCGGCGCCGACGTCGCCGTCCGCGGGCTGACCGTGTCCTATCCGGGCCGGGGCGGAGCCGCGCTCCCGCCCACCGACCTCGCCGTCCGGCCCGGCGAGCTGCTCGTGCTCCGTGGACCCAGCGGCTCCGGGAAGTCGACGCTGCTGGCCGCGCTGGCCGGCCTCGTCGACCCCGGGGCCCGGCGCGGCGGCGCGGTGACCGGCGTCGGGTCGGTCGCCGTCGTGCCGCAGTTCCCCCGCACCACCGGTGCGACCGTCGCCGACGAGCTGCGCCGGCACGCCGCGTCGGAGCCCGGCCTCGACGAGGTCGCCGGCGAGGCGTTCGTGATCGAGGCGCTGGCCCGGGTCGGCGCCGAGGACCTCGCCGGTCGCGCACCGGAGTTCCTCTCCCCCGGTGAGCTCCAGCGCGTGGCCCTGGCCCGAGCCCTGGTCCGGCTGCGTCGTGGCGCCCGGCTGCTGCTGCTCGACGAGCCCACCGCGCACCTGGACGACGACGCCCGCGACCGCGTCGCCGCCGTCCTCGCCGACCTCCGCGGCACGGTGACTACGGTGCTCGTGACCCACGACCCGGTGCTGGCGGCGCTGGCCGACCGCGCCGTCGACCTCCCCGCCGGGAACGTCGGGATCACCGCTCCCGCTCCCGCTCGCGGACTTCCGGTACCGGAAGTCCCGGCAGGCGGGGGGACTTCCGGTATCGGAAGTCCCGGGGAGGCGACGTCGGGGACCGCGATGGGGCTGGCCGTCGCGGTCGGCGCGCTCTCCTCGGGTGCCGGGGTCGCGCTGACCGCCGTGTCCGGCTGGCTGATCGTGCGGGCAGCCGAGATGCCGCCGGTGCTGACGCTGATGGTCGCGATCGTCGGGGTGCGCTTCTTCGGCCTCGGGCGGGCGCTGCTGCGCTGGCTGGAGCGCGTGACCGCCCACGACGCCGCCCTGCGCCAGGCAGCGGACCTGCGCGTGCGGGTGTGGCGTGCGCTGGCCGCCCAGGGGCTGGCCGCCGACCGCACCCCCGGCTCCGCGCTGGCCCGGGTCGTCGGCGACGTCGGGACGGTGCAGGACCTCACCGTGCGGGTGCGCCTCCCGATCGCCGTCGCCGGCGTGGTTCCCGGCCTCACCGTCGCCGGGCTGGCCGCGGTCGACCTCGCGGCCGGCGCCGCCGTGGCGGCGGTGCTCGCGGCGACCGGTGCCCTGGTCGTGCTCGCCCACCGCCGGGTGGACGCCGGCGCGGCCCGCGCGGAGACCACGCTGCGGATCACCGCGCTGCACGAGACGACGACCGTGCTGGACGGGCTGGCCGACCTGCGGGCGCACGGCCTGGCCGGGTCCGCCGCCGCCGACCTCGCCGCGTTGGCCGACCGGCAGGCCGCCGCCGCCCGGACGGGGAGCCGGGCGGCCGCGCTCGGCACCGGTCTGGTCGTGCTCGGCACCGGGCTCGCGGCCGTGGCCGGCACCGCGGTCGCCGCCGCCGAGAACCTGCCCGGCCCCGCCCTGGCCGTCCTCGCCCTCGCCCCGCTGGCCCTCGCGGAGCCACTGGCCGGACTGGGAGGCGGGCTGCAGCGGCGCGGAGCCCTGGCAGACGCGCAGAGCCGGCTCGACGCCGTGATCGGGGCACCGGGAGCCGCCGACCCGGCCGATCCGCTGCCCGCGCCGGCCGGCGTCACGTCCCTGCGCACCGAGGGGCTCGTCGCGGGCTGGCCCGGTGGACCCGACGTGCTGCGGGGGATCGACGCCGCCCTGACGGCCGGCGACGGCTGGCTGGTGCTGCGCGGCCCCTCGGGCACCGGCAAGTCCACCTTCCTCGCCGTGCTGATGGCGGCGCTGCGACCCCGGGCCGGCGACTACACCCTGGACGGGCGACCGGCGGACCGGCTGCTCGGCGACGACCTCCGCGCCCGGATGGCCTGGCTGCCGCAGGAGGCGCACGTCTTCGCCTCGACGATCCGCGCGAACCTGGCGCTGGCCGCGCCCCGCGGGGTGCTGACCGGCGCCGACGGCGAGGTCCGGATGCGGGCGGCGCTCACCGCCACGGGGCTGGGCAGCCTGCTGGCCACGCTCCCCGACGGGCTGGACACCCCCGTCGGCGCCGGCGGCACCGCGCTCTCCGGTGGGGAGCGGCGCCGGCTGGCCGCGGCACGGGCCCTGCTCGCCGACCGCGACGTCCTCCTCCTCGACGAGCCGACGGCGCACCTCGACGCACCCACGGCTGCGGCGCTGCTCGGCGACCTGCGGTCCGGGCTCGCCGGACGGCTGGTGGTCTGCGTGACCCACGACGACGACGTCGAGCGCGCCGGCGACACCGTCCTCCGGCTGGGCGCGGCTCCCGCCCGGAGCGCCTGAGCCGGGTCAGCCGGCCGGCACATCCACCGGGATCTCCGGTCCGAGCTTCGCGCCCTGCTGCAGGTCGAGCCCGTCGCCGGACCAGAAGCTGCCCGGGTCGTACCAGTTGCCCGGGCGGTCGGCGGGCAGCAGCCCCATCGCGGTGTAGGTGGCCGCGACCAGCTCGGCGCAGTAGACCGCCTCGGTGCTGGTGCCGCGGCGCAGCCGTCCGTTCACCCAGCCGCGGGCCAGCCGGGGCGTGGTCGGGAAGGGCCGGCCGTCCATGCGGGCGATCGTGCGCAGGACGGCGTCCTCCATCTCGGGGGTCACGCCGCCGTCGTCCGAGGGGCCGACCAGCTGGCGCAGCCAGGCCCGCTGCCCGTACTTGTGCCGCCAGGTGCGGACGGCGTCCCGGAGGTCGTGCAGCTGGACGCCGCGCTGGTGGGTGCCGGTCCAGACGTCGGGCAGCGAGCGACCGAGCTCGGCGTGCCAGAGCAGCGGCGGCAGGTCCTCCAGGACCACGGCCATGCCGACGTGGTTCACCGGCGCGTTGGTCAGGGTCTGGATGGCCCGGTCGGCCACCGAGGCGCCGCGGAAGATCCACACGTCGCCGGTGCGGGTGAGGTCGACCGCGTCGTCCAACGAGAGCTCGGGCACGAGCGGCTACGTTACGGACCGTGCGCCTGACCAAGCTGCTCGGACTTGCCGGTCTCGCGGGTGTCGCCGCCGGCGGCGTGGTGCTCGCCCGCAACGAGCGCCAGCGCCGGTCCTACACGGCCGACGACGTCCGCACCCGCCTGCACGAGCGGCACGCGGCCCTGACGACGCCCCCTGAGCCGGCTCCTCCCGCCGAGCTCACCGCCGGCCGGCGGCACCGCCTGGCCCGGCTGCTGCGCCGTCGCTGATCGCCGTCCGGTCGAGCACGACCGGCATGGGCCCGGGCCCCGGGGGTAGGAGGCAGCGACCATCCCCCCTGCCGAGGAGTTCCCATGGCTCGCAACACCCTGTCCCGCTCGCTGCACGACCTCGGCCTGTCGGCCTGGTTCGGCGGCACGCTGGCCAACGCCGTCGCACTGAACGCCGCCGCCGGCGAGGCCGGATCGGACTCGGCCTCCGGCCGGGTCGCCAACGCCGGCTGGGACCGCTGGACGCCGGTCAACGCCGCCGCCATCGGCGCCCACCTGATCGGCAGCATCGGCCAGCTGCGCGCGAACAAGCAGCGGGTCGCCGCCCAGGAGGGTGCCGCCAGCATGTCCGCCCTCAAGACGCTGGTCACCGCCGCCGCGCTCGGCGCGACCGCCTACAGCCGGGTGCTCGGCGCGCGCGTGTCGGCCGCCGGCGGGGTGCCGTCGAAGTCGGGCACGAAGCCGAGCAAGCGGACCAAGGTGGCCCAGGCCGACGTGGCCGCCGCCCAGCAGCAGCTGGACACGCTGCAGTGGGTCATCCCGGCCCTCACCGGCACGCTGGTCGCGATCAGCTCCTACGCCGGTGAGCAGCAGCGTCCGAGCGAGGTGGCCGCGGGCATCAGCGCCCGCTGAGCCCGGTGTCCCCCGGCCGGCGCCCGTCGTCGGCCGGGGTGACCCCTCCGCGCACCGCGGACAGCACCGACGGGGACACCCGCGCCAGCTCGGGCAGCACGGCGTCGCTCTTGTGCACGTGGCTCGACCACACCGGCTCCGGGTGCGTGTCCGCGCCGTTGACGACGTCCTCGGCGGTGCGCAGCTTGGCCACCTTGTGGGTGAGCACCCCGAAGCCGACCTTGGCGATGACGTCGGCCACCGAGTAGCCGACCTGCATGGCCGTGAACCAGGCCGGGGTGACGTCGACGAAGACCGGGATCGCGTAGATCAGCGGGTACACCCCGAAGCTGCTCAGCAGCACGATGGTCGCGTTGCGCAGGCTGGCCGCGGCCTCCCTGCCCATCGTGGGCATCGAGGTGCGCACCGCACCGATGAGCGCGACGTAGAGGTAGACGAAGAACGCGGTGCTGATCAGCCCCCACACCACCAGCGCTGTGGTGTCGCGGCCCTCGGACAGCACCTGAGCGCCCATGTACCCGGTGACGATCATCAGGAAGGCCGCAGCCATCGTGGTGAAGCGCAGCCTGCGGGCGGCGGCGCCGGCCACCGAGCAGACGGCGAGCAGTTCCACGGTCAGCAGCGGAACGGTCACCGTCCAGTCGATGTAGCGGGTGCCCTCGGTGGACCGGGCCTCCTCGTTGGGGACCCAGACCTCACCCTCGAGCCGGAAGCCGGTGTCCCAGTCGATGTACAGCAGCAGATAGGCGAGCATCGCGACGCCGGCGAGGCACAGCCCCGCGATCGCCGAGGGCCGGTACCGCGGCGACACCTCGTCCCTGGTCGTCCAGGCGTAGACGAAGTAGGCGAACAGCGCGAAGCCGGCGCCCAGGAGCGCGAGCTGCACGACGTCGTAGAGGCCCAGCGGCATCGTCTGCAGCTCGGGCGTGGGCGTGTCCATGACGGCTCCACGGGTCTCGGGGACGACGGCACCGGTCCTGCCCGGTCGCCCGCCCCTACCCTGGCTCTTATAAACATCT
>NZ_POQU01000060.1 GCF_002938425.1 Blastococcus atacamensis
GGGCCGGGCCGCTCGTCGTGGTGGGGGACGCCGTGGGCGCGGAGCTGGTCGGAGGGGAAGTCGGCTGCTTCGGCTCGCTCGTCTCCGGCGCCTCGGAGGTCGGGGTCGCGGCCAGCGTCGGCGTCGGCGTCGGCGTCGGCGTCGGCGTCACCTCGGACTCATCCGGCGTCGGGTCGGCGGGCACAGGCTCCTCGACGGGCGCCTCGGTGGTGGGCGCCGCCCGGTCGCGCCCGAGGGCGGCACCGGTCATGGCCGACCCAGGGCCGTCGTCGCGCCGTTCACCCGCGGCGGCGTAGTAGACGACCACCTCGTCGCCGGCCCGCAGCGGCCGGCCGGCCGGATCGATCGCCGTGACCCGGTCGGGCACGACGTCGTCGCGCACCTCGGCGCGCACGGTGACCGTGAGGCCCAGAGCGGTCAGCCGGTCGGTGACCTCGGCGACTGGACGGCCGACGTAGTCGTCCTCGGCGAGCACGAAACTCCCGCTGATCCGCTGCTCCGCGGCCGTGGCGGTGGTCGACGGCGGCTCCTGGATGAGCGAGTGCAGCACCGCCGCGGTGATCCCGGCACCGGCGAGCAGGCCGAGCAGCGGGAGCAGGACGACGGCCAGGCGGTTGCGGCGACGCGCGACAGGAGGACGGGAGATGCCGGGCTCGGTGCGCGGCCCGCCCGGGCCCGAGGACCCCGCCCTGCGGCGCTTCCCGGTGGCGGGAGCCGGGACGTGCTCGGCCACCGCCGCCGTGACCGTCCCGTCGGCCGGCGCGAGCTCCCGGCCGGCCTCGACGTCGGCGATGGCGGCCACGAAGGCGGCCCCGTCGGCGATACGCGCGGAGGGGTTCTTGACCAGGGCCCGGCCGATCAGCGTGCGGACGCCGGGAGGCAGCTCGTCGGGCAGCGGTTCGGGGTCCTGCTGGACCTGCTTGAGCGCGATCGTCACGGCGTTGTCGCCCTCGAACGCCGGACGGCCGGTGAGGCACTCGTAGCCGATCAGACCGAGCGCGTAGACGTCGCTGGCGGGGCTGGCGTGCCGTCCCTCCGCCTGCTCCGGCGAGAGGTACTGCGGGGTGCCGATGACCTGGCCGGTGCGGGTGAGCGCGACGCTCCGGGCCGACCAGGCGATGCCGAAGTCGGTGATCTTCACGGTGCCGTCGGGGCGGACGAGGATGTTGCCCGGCTTCACGTCGCGGTGGACCATGCCGACGCGGTGCGCCTCCGCCAGTGCCGACGCGGTCTGGCGCAGCAGCGCGAGCGTCGTCGCGGCCGGGAGCGCGCCCTCGCGCCGCAGCAGCGCCGACAGCGGTTCGCCCTCGACGAGCTCCATCACCAGGTAGGCGAGGGTCTCCCCCGACCCGTCCTGCGCGGTCTCCTCGCCGTAGTCGAAGACGGCCGCGATGTTGGGGTGGCTCAGGGCGGCGGCGTGCTGGGCCTCGGCGCGGAACCGGGCGACGAAGGTGGCGTCGCCGGTGTACTCGCTGCGCAGGACCTTGACGGCCACCGGCCGGTGCAGGGCGATGTCGAGGCCCCGCCAGACCTGGCCCATGCCGCCGGCCGCGATCAGCTGGTGCAGCTCGTAGCGGTCTCCCAGGCATCGACGCCCTGGTTCCACCACGGAGGCCACTCCTCGTCCCGGACCCGCATCCACGGGTCGCATCGCCGTCCGGTGCCGTGCGGCGCCCCTCGGTTGCTGTCCAGTCTGCAGCCCCGTTACACATGGCTGCCCAGCCATCGTCCCCGACCGGGGGACATGCTCAGGACACGACGTCGGCCGGGGCGCCCCGCTGCGGCGTGCCGGTCGCTGCGCGTGCTCGCGGGGACACGGCCCCTTTTCCGGGGGTCCCGGCTGCGTGACAGGGTGACGGCCGGGGAGGACGGCGAGCGGCGCGGTCCTCCGGAGCCGGGAGGCGGGACGACGATGTCCGACACCGTGACGAGGGGGGACGCCGGCGGCGTCGCCACGCTGACCCTGCAGCGTCCGGGGCTGACCCACGCCGCCCGCCGGGATCTGTTGGCGGCCATCCGCGGCGTGGCCGGGGACGAGTCGGTGCGCGCCGTACTGCTCACCGGAACCGGCCGCGCGTTCTGCGTCGGCCAGGATCTCGGCGAGCACCTGCAGGAGATGCGGAGCGGCGCCCCGGCGCCGCTGTCGGTGGTCGAGGCGGAGTACAACCCGCTGGTCCTGGCCCTGGCGGCGCTCCGGGTACCGGTCGTCGTCGCGATCAACGGCGCCTGCGCCGGCGCGGGCCTGGGCATCGCGCTGGCCGGCGACATCCGGGTGGCCGCCGCCGGCGCGAAGTTCACCACCGCGTTCACCGGCATCGGCCTGTCCAGCGACTCCGCGCTGGCGGCGCGCCTGGTGCACAGCGTCGGCGGGTCACGGGCCGCCGAGCTGCTGCTGTTCCCGGAGCCGTTCCTGGCGGAGAAGGCCGCCGAGTGGGGCCTCGTGCACCGCGTGGTCGCGCCGGAGGAGGTCCTCGGGGAGGCCCGGGCGCTGGCCGAGCGGCTGGCCACCGGCCCCACCGCCGCCTACCGGGCGGTGAAGACGGTGCTGGCGACGGCCGCGACCGACTCGCTCGAGGAGACGCTGGCCCTGGAGGGGCGGTTGCAGGCGGAGGTCGGTCAGAGCGCCGACCACCGGGAGGCCGTCGAGGCCTTCCTCGCCAAGCGCCCGGCGGTCTTCACCGGGCGCTGACGCCGGCGTCCGGCGCCGCCCGGGTCGGCTACGTCCGGAGGCGGGCGGGGTTCTCGAAGAGTGCACCCGCGGCCGGGGGCTGGGAGCCGGCCCGGCGGCAGGGCGTCAAGGGGCCAGGACGGCGCAGACCGGGCAGACGTCGGTGGACGGGAGCGGCCACGTCTGGTCCGGGGCGACGCGAGCCAGCGTGCCGCAGACGGTCAGCTCGCAGGCGCCGTCGATCTCGGCGGTCGGCCGGTGCAGCTCCACGGCGTGCCACTGCGCGGCGGTGGGACCGTGGGAACGGCTGCGAGCGGCGGCGAAGACGGTCGTCTGCAACATCATGCGAAGGACGTCGGCAGCCTCCGGCACCACGGTTACGGGTACCGCCGGCGGTCTCACCCGGAGGGGTGGGGTGGACGGGTCCGCGCACGGGCCGACCCCCGGGTGCAGGATGCGTCCATGGAGCTCACCAAGCACGGGCACGCCTGCGTCGTCCTCGCCGACGGGGACCGGCGCCTGGTCATCGACCCCGGCGCCTTCACCGACCCGGCGGCCCTGGAGGGCGCCGCGGCGGTGCTGATCACGCACGAGCACCCGGACCACTTCGTCGCCGACCGGCTGCGGGCCGCGCTGGAGGCGTCCCCGGGGCTGGCGGTGTGGACCAACCGCTCGGTGGCCTCGCAGCTGGAGGGCTCCGGCGACCGGGTGCACGTGGTCGGGCACGGCGACGTGGTGGACGTCGCGGGCTTCGAGGTCGCCGTGCACGGCGAGCTGCATGCCGAGATCCACCCGGAGATCCCACGGGTGGCCAACATCGGCTTCCTGGTCGAGGGGCGGGTCTTCCACCCGGGCGACGCCTTCACCGTGCCGGAGGCGCCGGTGGCCACTCTCCTGCTGCCGCTGCACGCGCCCTGGTCCCGGACGGCGGACGTCATCGACTACGTCCGGGAGGTCCAGGCCGACCAGGCGTACTCCGTGCACGACGGTCTGCTCAACGACGCCGGTCTGGGCGTCGTCGGCGGGTTGCTGGGCGAACGGGGTCCGGGGACCCCGACGCCGTTCAGCCGGCTGGCCCCCGGGGAGACGGTCGAGCTCTAGGCCCGACCGGCTCCCCGAGGGACGCGATCAGCGGACGGCGCGGTTGTTGCGGCCGGTGAGCGTGGACGCTGCGATCACGAGCACCGCCGCCAGGACGATGGAGATGGCCCAGCGAATCCAGTCGATGCCGCGGGTGGCGTCCACCCCCAGCGCGCCGGCGACGTAGTAGCCGATCAGCACGCCGCCGATACCGCAGAGCACGGTCAGCCAGAGGGGGATGTTGTCCTTGTCGCCGGGGGCGGCGAACTTGCCCAGAAGGCCGATGATGAGCCCTGCGACGAGCAACCCGATGATCTCCATGGCAAATCTCCTCAGATAGCCCGACCGGCGCGCTCCCTCCCGGCAGGATGCCGGGTGTGCCGCCGGTGCACGACGAGCTCCTGTACCCGGAAGTCGATCTCCGATGCACCGTTACCCCGATCGGAGTAGGACGCCGGTCAGCCGGAGCGGGCGACGCGGTCCACGTGGGCGGGCACCTTGGCCAGCTCGGCGTCGACGGTCCGCTGCACCAGCCGGCGCATCGCCCCGCGGCGGAGCCGCCGGACGACCCGGCCACCTCGGGTCGGCTCGTGCGTGATGGTCATGGTCACGCGGGTGCCACCGCCGTCGGCGTCTGCCAGCTCGATGCGCGTCGTCCAGGTCTCCGGGGTGAGCCGCAGCCGGGTGCTGACCACACGGGTCGGCTCCCACTCGACGATCTCGCCCCTGGGCGCGCCCGCGGCGGGTGTGCCCTCGAGCCGGCCGGGCGAGCAGACGAACGTCGTGCCGATCCCCGGGGCGGCGGCCACTGCGTCGAGGACGTAGGACACGTCGCAGACCGAGCAGTAGGGCTCCAGCACCGCCAGGGCACGCCAGACCTCCGCCGGTGACTGGGGGACGTCGCTGGAGCCGGTGACCGTGGTCGTCGTCATCGTCCGCCCACCGAGACCTCGAACTCGACCTGGCTGACGTCCGGGCGCAGCCTCGAGAAGCTGTGCAGCAGCGGCTCGCCGCCGGTGTCCCGCACGGTCGTCCGCACGACGAGCAGAGGGGATCCGGCGACCACCTGGAGCAGGGCGGCCTCCTCCGGCGCGGCGGTGCCGACGTCGACGACGATCCGGGCGTGGGCGAGGTCGGCGTCGTACTCCCGGCGGAGGTAGGCGTAGAGCGAACCCTGGCTGAAGTCCTCCTCCGCGACGCGCGGGTAGCGGTCCGCGGGCAGGTAGCTGTGCGCCACGTGGTTGGGCGCGCCGTCCACGCTGCGCAGCCGCTGCAACTCGATGACGTCGGAGGCTCCGTCCAGGCCCAGCTCCGCCGCGACGGCCGCCGGGGCGGGGACCACGCGCTGGGCGAGGACCTTCGTGCCGACCTGGGCGCCGGTCTCGGCCATCACCGAGCTCCAGCCGGCGATGCGGTGCACGAAGCTCTCGCGGTACTCGTGCCGGATGGCCGGGCGGGTGACGTAGGTGCCGCGTCCCTGCTCGCGCACCAGGTGCCCGTCGGCGACCAGGCCGTCGACCGCACGGCGCAGCGTGATGCGGCTGACGCCGTACTCCGCGCAGAGCAGCGGCTCCGGCGGGAGCAGCGTCAGCTCGGGGAGAGCGGCCACGCGCCGGCGCAGGTGCTCCCGGACCGACAGGTACTTCGGTCCGGGGACGGGGCTGACCACGACGCAAAGGTACTGCGGAACCAGACGTCTGGTCGTCATGTCGTATGGGACGTCACACCTACGCCGTCCACGGCGCGCGTCGGAGCGGTCATCTAGACGTCATGACGTATGGTTGCGGCTTCCGACCCGGAGGGAGATCCGATGCGCATCGGAGTCCTCACCGGCGGGGGTGACTGCCCCGGCCTCAACGCCGTGATCCGGTCCGTCGTCCGGACCGCCGATCACCGCTACGGCAGCGAGGTGATCGGCTTCCGCGACGGCTGGCGCGGCCTCCTCGAGGATCGGACGATGCCGCTGGACGTCGGCCGCGTCGACGGCCTGCTCACCCGCGGCGGCACCGTCCTCGGCTCCGCCCGCGTCGCCCCCGCGCTGCTGCGCGAGGGGGTCGACCGGATGAAGGCCGTGCTCGCCTCCCACGAGGTCGACGCGCTCGTACCGATCGGTGGGGAGGGGACGCTGACCGCTGCCCACGTGCTCTCGCAGGCCGGGGTCCCCGTGGTGGGCGTGCCGAAGACCATCGACAACGACATCGACTGCACCGACCTGACGTTCGGCTTCGACACCGCGGTGAGCATCGCCACCGAGATGATCGACCGGCTGCACACCACCGCCGAGTCCCACCAGCGCGTCCTCCTCGTCGAGGTCATGGGCCGGCACGCCGGCTGGATCGCCCTGCACGCCGGGCTCGCCGCCGGCGCGCACGTGACGCTGGTGCCCGAGGAGCCCTTCGACGTCGACGAGGTCTGCCGGCTGGTCACCGCCCGTTTCGAGCGCGGCGCCTCCCACGTCATCGGCGTCGTCGCGGAAGGGGCCACCCCGAAGCCCGGCACCATGTCCATCCGCGACGGCGGTGTGGACGAGTTCGGTCACCGCCGGTTCACCGGGGTGGCCCAGCAGCTGGGCGAGGAGCTGGAGAGCCGCACCGGCAAGGAGGTGCGGACCACGGTGCTGGGCCACGTCCAGCGCGGTGGCACGCCGACCTCGTTCGACCGGGTGCTCGCCACCCGGTTCGGGCTGCACGCCGCGATCGCCGCCCACGAGGGGCGCTTCGGGGAGATGGTGGCCCTGCACGGCACCGACATCGACCTGGTCCCCCTCGCCGATGCCGTGGCCCGGCTCAAGACGGTCACCCCCGCCCGGCTCGCCGAGACCGAGGCCTTCACCGGCTGAGCGGGCTCCCTCCACCCCTCCGGTGGGCCCCGGCGGATCCGAGTGAGGGAAACGCCCTGCTCCGGTGGCGGGAACCCGCCGTACCGGCGGCACACTGGCCACGTGAGCGAAGCGTCGGCCGGCCGGAGTCAGCGGTGGGAGAACACCCACCGGCGAATCCTCGACGCCGCCATCCGGCTCTTCCGCGAGTTCGGGTTCGAGCCGATCGGCGTCGGCCAGATCGCGGCCGCCGCCGGCGTCTCGGTGCCGACCTTCTACGCGCACTACCCCAGCAAGGAACACGTGGTCATGCGCCTGGCGACCCCTGAGCAGACGGCCGCTGTGCTCGCCGCGCAGCCCGCCGAGCTGCCGCTGGGCCGGCGGATCCGCATGGCGGCGGTGGAGGCGGTGGCCAGCGGCATGGGCGAGGACGAGGCAGACCTCGCCGCCCGCTGGCAGGTCATCGCCTCGACGCCGGCGTTGCGGCACCGCGCCGCCGAGTTCGAGCGCGCCACCGCGGGCATGGTGCTGGAGCACCTCTCGGCGGCGACCGGTCGGCCGATCGGTCCCACCGACACCGTCGTCGTGGCCGCCTACCTGGCCGCGTACACCGCGGGCCTGCTCAGCTGGGCCGACAGCTCCGGCGAGCGCAAGATCGTGGAGTGCGTGGAGGAGGCCTTCGACCTGCTGGAGCAGGCCTGGTCCCCGGTCACCGACCCGGCGAGCGCAGCTCCACCACCGTGACCTCCGGCCGCGCCCCGATCCGCATCGGCGGGCCCCAGTACCCCGCACCCGCGGTCACGTACAGCTGGGTGTCGCCGTGCCGGGAGAGCCCCTCCACGGCCGGCTGGTCCAGCCGGATCGCGTAGTCGAAGGGCCACAGCTGCCCCCCGTGCGTGTGCCCGGACAGCTGCAGGTCCACCCCGGCCCGGGCCGCCTCGCCGACCATGAACGGCTGGTGGGCGAGCAGGACCACCGGGGTCGCGTCGTCCCGGCCGTCCAGCGCGGCGTCGAGGTCCGCGCCGTGGCCCGGCAGACCCGAGGCGGCCGCCGTCCGGTCGTCGATGCCGGCCAGGTCGAACGAGGCTCTCCCGCGAACGATGGGCACCCGCTCGTTGCGCAGCACCTCGACACCCAGCGTCGGCAGGTGCCGCAACCAGGCCTGGGTCTCGGTGAAGTACTCGTGGTTGCCGGTCACGAAGTAGACGCCCTGCTCGCTGACCAGGTCGGCGAGCGGTGCGACGTCCTCCCGCAGTTCCTCCACGGTGTCGTCGACGAGGTCACCCACGATCGCCACCACGTCCGGGCGCTGCTCGTTGACGATCTCCACCAACCGTTCGAACCGGCGTCCGCCGTAGGTGGCGGAGAGGTGCCCGTCGGAGAAGGTGACGATCCGCAGCCCGTCCAGCGCGGGATCCAGCCGCGGCAGCGTGACCGGGACCCGGCGGACCACCGGCGCGCTGTTGGCGAAGTACGCACCGGTGCCGGCCGTGCCGAGCGCCGCGACGCCCGCCGTCACCGCCAGGCCGCGGGCGAGGAACAGCCGCCGCGAGGGGTCGGCGAGGTCGTCGTCCCGCTGGCCGGGTCCCGTTCCGTCGAGCGGGGCCGCACCCTCCTCGCCGGGCGGCTCCGTCCGTGACCCGCTGGGGACGGGCGCACGCCTGCGCAGCCAGAGGTTCCCCACCAGGCGGACCGGTTCCAGGACCAGCAGCGCCAGGAACGCGTACATCGCGACGCCCAGCCAGCTGAAGCCCACCCAGCTCAGCGGCGCCGCGGTCTCCAGCGGCAGCTGCCCGCGCAGGACGACGGCCAGCACCGGCAGCACGGCGAGGACGACGGTGAGCCAGGTCAGCCGTCTCCGCAGCCGGCCCCGTCCGGTGGTGCTGCGCACCACGCGGAACCACAGGTAGCCGTGCAGCAGACCGACGGCGAGCAGGACGACGGTGCCGAAACCCAGCAGGCCGATGACGGACAGGACGGCCTCCGGGCCTCGGGACGGGACGACGGGCCCCGACATCGTGCCCGCCCGTGCTCCAGGAGGACGACGCGGCGGGTCGGGAGGTTCCCTCGAGGGTCTGGGCCGCTCGTGACGTGGCGGCGCAGGAAGCATCCCAGGTCGGCTCAGCAGCGCATGGGGTCCGGCGGTGCGGTCTCGTCGAGCCAGGGTGGTTCGGGTTCGGGTTCGGGTTCGGACCAGAAGCCGGGCGGGGTGGTGGTGCGGGTGACGCCGGTGGGTGTGCGGACGACGAGTCGTCCGTCGTCGAGCATCTCGACGTGCCAGCCGGGGGCGAAGGACGGGGGAAGGCGGCACCGGCCGCCGCGGTGGACGGGGGAAGGCGGCATCGGGCGAACGGTCATGCGAGCCGGGATCCCAGCGCGGTGGCCAGCTTCGACGCACGCGGGGACGGCCGGGCGCCGGCGGCCACCAGCCGGTCGCCCACCGCCGTCAGCAGCGACTCCCCGCCGGACACGAGCTCCACCTCCACCTCACGCCAGGACCGTTCGCCGACCTCCCCACCCGGGACCGCAGGGAGCGTCGTGGCCCGGACGGTGTCGTCGGCGAGCTCGGCGAGCTGCCGGCCGCCGTCGTCGCGCAGGGCGGTCACCACCCGCCGGGTCCTCAGCGTGACGACGGGGGCGAGCGCCGCGCCGGCCAGCAGCTCCTCGACCGCCGCGCGCAGCTCCTCCGGCGGCACGTCGCCCTCGGTCAGCGGCACGTGCAGCTCGCGGCGGGCGCCGGCCGCCGGCAGCTTCAGGTGCCAGCCCTCGTCGGGGCCGCCCGTCCGACGCCGCAGCGTGACGCGCGCCCGGACCAGCCGCAGGTCCGCGGTGTCGAGGTAGACGGCCGTCAGGTCGTGCGCCTCCGGTGGATCGACGACCGCCACACCGGGCAGGCCGGCGAGGTGGGGCAGGACGAACCCCGGGTCGACGTCGAACTTCCGCTCGATCTCCAGCTGCTCGGTGATCACGTGCCGACCGTAGGGCTCCGGTCGCGCCCGGGCCGCGCCGGTGGCCGCTGCCGCCGGGCCTGGATACCTTCCGGACATGCGCCTCCAGCCCGCCTCCCGGAAGCGGTGGGCGGTGATCGGGAGCGCGCCGTGGGCGGTGTGGGCCGCGCTCCGGGTGACCGGCACCGAACGCGGCTTCCCGCTGGTGCCCGCGCTGGCCTTCACACCGCACGCGGCGGCGGCCACGGTCCTGCCCCTCGCGGCGGCGATCGCCGCGCGGTCGCGCGCCGGGGTCCTCGTCGCCGCCGCGTCCGGGGCGGCGCTGGCCGCAGCCGTGCGGGGCAACCGCGGCACCCGCGGTCCGGCAGCGGCTCCCGGCGCGGGGCTGCGGATCGCCACGGTCAGCCTCCGCAAGGGGCTGGTGCCCCCGGCGTCGGTCGTCGAGCTGGTGCGCCGGGAGGGCGTGGACCTCCTCGCCGCCCAGGAGGTGACGCCCGATGCCGAGCGCCGGTTGCACGACGCCGGCCTGCACCGGCTGCTGCCGCACGCCCACGTCGTCCCGGCCCGACCCGGTTCCGTCGTGTCCGGCTCCGGCGCGATCTGGAGCCGGGAGCCGTTGCGCTCCCCGGGCAACGTGCCCGGGGAGTTCGAGCAGCCCTGTGCCCGCGTCGCGGCCGGGAACGGCACGGAGGTGGAGCTGGTGTCGGTGCACACGGCGCCACCCGCGACCTCGCCGGCGGCAGTGCGCTCCTGGGAAGCGGACCTGGCGGCCCTCCCCGTACCCGTGCCGGACGTGCTGCGGGTGCTCGCCGGGGACTTCAACGCGACTCCTGACCACGCGGCGCTGCGGGCCGTCATCCGCCGCGGCTGGGTCGACGCGGCGCGCGCGCTCGGGCTCGGCAACACCTGGACCTGGCGCCCGCTGCGGCTGCCGCTCCCCCGTCTGGTGCTCGACCACGTGCTGGTCGACCCGCGACTCGGGGTCGCGGCCTGCACCTTCGTGCGGGTGCCCGGCAGCGACCACCGGGCCGTCGTCGTCGATCTCGCGGTGCCCGACCGGGATCGGTGATGTTCACCGCACGCTCCCCCGGGGAAGCCCCACCGGGAGCGGCGCCCGTCGGAGCGCGCCGCCGCGGGAAGGAGCGGCCATGTTGAGCCAGCGCGAGGTCACCGCTGCCATCGGCACCACCGCCTACGGCGACGGCGGCGACAAGCTGGGCACGGTCGAGCACTTCTTCGTCGACGACCGGACCGGCGAGCCCACCTGGGTCGCCGTCACGACCGGCCTGTTCGGCACGAAACACTCCGTCGTCCCGGCGCGCGAGGCGACCTTCGCCGACGGGCAGCTGCGGCTCCCGGTGACAGCCGATGCCGTGAAGAGCGCCCCCGCCATCACCGGCAACCACCTCGACCCGGCCGAGGAGGCGGAGCTGCGCCGGCACTACGGCTTCGAGGGCACGTCCGCCACCCCGGCACCCGGCACGGACGACACCCCGATGCCGAGCACGTCGACCGACACGGTGACGGTGCCGGTGACTCCGCCCGTGCCGGTCCCCACGGAGACGACGGGTCGCCACGCCAGGCCCGACGTCGACGCGCCCCGGGCCGCGGTCCCCTCGCCCGACGGCGCCATGACCCGCAGCGAGGAGCGGCTGGTCGTCTCCACCGAGCGGGTGCCCGAGCGCCGGGTCCGGGTGGTCAAGTACGTCGTCACCGAGGAGGTCCAGGTGACGGTGCCGATCCGCCGGGAGGAGATCCGGATCGAGGAGGTACCCCTGGGCACCACCGACGGCGTGCCCGCGGCCTCGCTCGCCTCCGGCACGGGCGTCCTGCCCGAGGTCATCGTGCTGCACACCGAGCGCCCGGTGGTCGGCGTCGAGGTCGTCCCGGTCGAGCGGGTCCGGCTGTCCACCGAGCTGGTGCAGACCCAGGAGACCGTGAGCGGCCAGGTGCGCCGCGAGCAGGTCGTCGTCGACCAGGACGCGCTGCGGACAGCGGGGGCCTGACCGCGCTCAGCCCCGACGGTCTGCCAGGAAGCGGAACCGGTCGCGGGTGGCGGTCACCTCGGCGGGGTCGACGTCGGCCAGCACGAGGGTCTCGGCGCCGGCCGCGGTGGCCAGCAGCTCGCCCATCGGGCTGACGACGCGGCTGTCGCCGGCGTGCTCCGTGCCGTCGCCGGCGGTGCCCACCCGGTTGCAGCCGACCACGTAGGCCTGGTTCTCGATGGCGCGCGCCTGGAGCAGTGCCTGCCAGTGCAGCCGGCGGGCGGCCGGCCAGTTGGCGACGACGACGTAGAGGTCGGTGTCGGGGGCGGCCCGCCAGAAGACGTCGGCGAAGCGCAGGTCGTAGCAGATGAACGGGGTGATGCGCAGGCCGCCGACGGTCACGGTGACCGGCCCCTCGCCCGCCCGGAAGCGCTCGTGCTCGCCGCCGTGGCTGAACGGGTGCAGCTTGCGGTAGCGGTGCGTGGTTCCGTCGGGGCCGGCCAGCACGAAGGAGTTGTAGGGCAGCCGCTCCGCGTCCTCCCCACCATCGAGGGGCGCGATCTCCGGGCAGCTGCCGCCCACCCACACGCCGTGCTCGGCGGCCCGGGCGGCCAGGAATCGCGCCGAGGGACCGTCCTCGGGCTCACCGATGCCCGGGGTCATCGAGAAGCCGGTCGAGAACGTCTCGGTCAGCAGCACGAGCTCGGCGCCCGCTGCCGCGGCCCGCGCCACCTGGCCCGCCAGCCGCGCGAAGTTGGCCTCGCGGTCCTCCCAGACGATGTCGTGCTGCACCGCGGCGATCCTCACGCCGACCTCCCTCTTCCCAATGTGCGGAGCCGGACGACGGCGTCGGCGAGGACGGCGTCGCTCTTGCAGAACGCGAACCGGACCAGGTGCCGACCGAGGTCCGCGTGCTCCGGCGTGTAGAACACCACGGTCGGGATCCCCACGACCCCGGCCAACTGAGGCAGCTCCCGGCAGAAGGCGAGCCCGTCGCCGTCCGGGCGCACCGGACGCACGTCGACGGTGGCGAAGTACGTCGCCTCCGGGCTCACCACCGGCAACCCGGCGTCCCGCAGACCGGCGACCAGCACGTCGCGGCGGTACTGCAGGTCCCGTGCGACGCCGTCGTAGTAGGCGTCGGGCAGCCGGAGCCCCGCGGCGACGGCCGGCTGGAAGGGCCCGCCGTTGACGTAGGTCAGGAACTGCTTGGCGGTGCGGACGGCGGCGACGAGCGGCGCCGGGCCGCAGATCCAGCCGATCTTCCAGCCGGTCACGTTGAAGGTCTTGCCCGCGCTGGACACCACGAGGGTGCGCTCACGCATCCCGGGCAGCGTGGCGGGGGAGAGGTGGCGGGCGCCGTCGAAGACCAGGTGCTCGTAGACCTCGTCGGTCAGCACTGTGAGGTCGTGCTGCTGGGCGAGGTCGGCGAGCAGGGCCAGCTCCGCGGCGGTGAACACCTTGCCCGTGGGGTTGTGCGGGGTGTTGACCAGCAGCAGCCGGGTGCGCGGCGTGACGGCGGCGCGCAGGTCGGCCTCGTCGAAGGTCCAGGGGCCCGTGCCGTCCTCGGGCGGGGAGAGCGGCACGGCGCGCACCACGCCCCCGGCCATGGCGACCGAGGCGCTGTAGCTGTCGTAGACCGGCTCGAACAGGACGACCTCGTCGCCGGCCTCCAGCAGGCCGAGCATCACGGCAGCCAGGGCCTCGGTGGCGCCCGCGGTGACCAGCACCTCGGTGTCCGGGTCGTAGGTCAGGCCGGAGTACCGCTGCTGGTGCTCGGCCACGGCGGCGCGGAGCTGCGGTATGCCCGGACCGGGCGGGTACTGGTCGGCGCCGGTGCCGATGGCGGCGCGGGCGACGTCGAGCACCTCCGGCGGGCCGGGGTAGTCGGGGAAGCCCTGCCCGAGGTTGACCGAGCCGGTGTCGATCGCCAGCGCGCTCATCTCGGCGAAGACCGTCGTCCCGAAGCCGTGGAGGCGGGACGCCAGGGGTGCGCTCACGGTGCTCCCTCCCCGGTTCCACGTGGAACCGGCTTCTCAGCGGATGCGGACGTCCTCGTGCCCCACGACGGAGACGACGTCGCCGGAGCGCAGCTGCCGTCCACGGCGCTCCTCCTCCTCGCCGTTCACGCTGACCGCGCCGGAGGCCAGCACGTCCTTCACCTGGGCGCCGGTCGGTACGGCGTCGACCAGCTTGAGCAGCTGGCCGAGCCGGATGGTGTCCTCGCCGGGACGCAGGTCGATGGTGCGCACGTCGTTCAGTCTGCCGTCGGAGCGAGCACGTCGCCGACCCGGACCGTGCCCGGCTGCAGGACGGCGGCCCGCACCGCGAGCAGTCCGCCCCGCTCGCGGTGGATCGTCTTGAGCACCGACGTGTCCCGCCCGATGCCGCCGGGCTGCGGTCGGGTGGTCATGACGCACCGGGCGATCGGCACACCGACGCGCACCCGCACCTCGCCCAGGACCGCCTCTCGACCCTGCAGCCGGTCCTCCCCCTCGCCGTCCAGCACCACGTTGGCCCGGAACCGGCGGCGGTCCCACGGGCCCAGCGTGCCGGTCGACACCAGCGACAGCCGGATCCGGGGGCTGTCGTGGAACGGCCCCGGGGCGCCTTCCCACTGCAGCCACTCGGTGGGGTCGGGCACCTCCTCGTCGGTCGGCGCCTCGTAGGTCGGCACGTCGTCGCCGTCCTCGAGAGCCTCCCGCAGCTCCACCCTCCGGCCGAGCCAGGCCGACAGCACGGCGTCGTCGCCGGTCACCGTGCCGTCGGGCAGGACCACCTCGACCCGGCCGTCGGGCCGCAGCCGGGCGGCGCCGAAGAGCAGCTCGGGCACCCGCCGCGCGGTCAGCCCCAGTCCGCTGTCCCGGTCGAAGAGCGCCCAGCGCCGGTCCCCGGCGACGCCCAGTGCGTCGATCTCCGCCTCGGCCAGCCGCTCGCCCTGCAGCGACTTCACCGGGTACCGCCACAGCTCCAGCACCCGCATCTCAGGACGCCGGCGTCCAGGCCAGGGACCAGGTGCCCGACCACTCCTGCCCCGGCTCCAGCACGAGCAGGTCCGCCTCGTCGGCCAGCGCGTTCGGCGGGCAGGTCATCGGCTCCACGGCGAGGCTGCGCCGCCACTGGCCCGGCGGCAGCGTGTCACCGCTGTAGACCTGCAGCCACGGCCACGAGGCGTCCACGGCCATCTCCAGCTCCCCCGCCGCACCCGTCAGCCGGGCCCGTGCCCACCCGTCGGGGTCCCGCTGCAGATCGGTGAACGGGGTGTCCAGCGCCCGGTCGGCCATCCGGCCGACCGCGCCGTCGAACGGTCGCCGCTCCCCCGTCGGCATGCCGCCCTCGAGCACCAGCTCGGTGCGCACCGGCAACGTCAGCTCGGCGTCACCGATCCCGCCGTCCTCGGTGGCACCGACCGACAGGTAGGGGTGGACGCCGGCGCCGAAGGGCGCGGGCCGGTCGCCGAGGTTGCGCACCCGGACCGTGCAGGTCAGGCGGTCGGCGTCCAGCACGGAGTCCACCGCGGCGGCGAGCCGGAACGGATAACCGGGATGCGGCTCGATCGTCGTCGCGACCGTGACGGACCGGTCCGACCGGTCGAGGAGCGTCCAGGGCTGCCAGGAGACCAGCCCGTGGATGGCGTGCGGCTCGGCGGGGGACTGGACCTCGAGCTGCAGGTCCTCGCCGTCCCAGCTCCACCGGCCGTCGCGGATGCGGTTGGGCCAGGGCAGCAGCACCGCTCCCCGCCAGCCGGGGAGCACCCGGCCCGCCGGATAGCCGTCGAGCACCTCCCAGTCGCCGACGGTGAGACGGCGCAGGGCACCGCCCCGCAGATCGACGGCGAGGACTGCGTCCCCGGCGGTGAGCTCCACCTCGGAAGGCGCGGACGGCCAGGTGTCGGGCATGCGGTCAGCTCACCACACCCCGGTCGGACTCCCCCGGCGAGATCCGCGCACCCGCCCTCGTCAGACCGTCGACGGAGGCGGGTGCGCAGACTCGGCGGGCTCAGCGGTTGTGCGTCACCTGCTCGGCCAGCGCGACGACCTGCTCCCGGGTGAAGGCGTCCGGCGCCTGCACGGTGAACGTCGTCCCGTCGGCGAACTGCGCCTGCAGGTACCAGCCGGCCATCCCCGCACCGTGGTCGGTGGGCACCAGCCGCGCGGGCAGTCCGTGGACGGTGACCGGGACGACCGGCCCGGCGGGGGCCTCGATGCCGGCCGGGAGCTGCTCCAGCGGCACGACGTCCTCGGGCAGCGGCACGTGCACGGTCAGCGTCTGCTGCTCGTAGGCGTCGTTGACCAGCGTGAGGACGCGGCCCATCTTGAAGAACTGCACCGACCAGCCGGCCGGAGCCAGGCCCATCCGGAGCGTGGCCGGCTGCGGGCGGTCGACCAGCGACTCCGCCACGGCGACGAGTTCGGCGGTCCGGCTGTAGCGCCCCTCGCCGCTCATGGTCACCCACTCGTCGTCCCCGCGCTCCCAGGCCAGCTCGGCGAACCGCTGGCGCTCGCAGACGGTCAGGCCGTCCTCGCAGTACACGTCGCGCACCCCCCGGACCAGCCGGCCGTCGGCGCCGTCGACATCCACCTCGGCGCGCTCGGTGACGTCGACGTGCTCGTAGGCCTCGTCGAGCTCCTCGGGCTCCTCGTCGTCGACCCCCACCGTGAAGCGGTCGTCGCTGTCGGCCGACTCGTACTCGGCGAACCCGGCCGAGTCGGCGTCCCCGCTGAACGCCGGCGTCATGCCGGCCGGCGCGGGATCCAGGGAGAGCGGGAACGTCGGCACCGCGAAGTCGACCAGCGTGACGCTCCCGGCCGGGGTGCCCGGCCCGTCCGGAGCGGCGACGAGCACCGCCCCGGTCCAGGCGGCGGCCACCGTCGCCGCCGCGACGCCGATGCGGACGGCGATCCTGCGGCTCGGCCGGCGGGCCGGCCGGTGGACGGGGCCGGACATCTCGGCCAGCAGCGCCGCGCGGGCCGCCGAGCGGGCCGCGGGGCTCAGGGTGGGGGCCTCCGGGCCGGCGTCGCGGAGCAGGGTGAGGTCGTTCATCGGTCCTCCTCCTCGGAGGTCGGGTGGAAGGGGGAGACGGCGCCGAGCGCGGCGCGGGTCTGGCGGCGGGCGCGGTGCAGCCGGGAGCGGACGGTGCCGACCGGCACGTCGAGGACGGCGGCGATCTCCTCGTAGCCGAGCTGGCCCCAGGCCAGCAGCAGGAGGGCGTCGCGGTCGTGGGCCTTGAGACCGGCCAGGGCGGCGGCGATCGGGCCGCGCAGCGCCTCGGCGTCCAGCCGGTCGGTGGCGTCGTCCGGGCCGGCGGTGTGCCCCTCGGGACGCGCCGCTGCCCGGGCCAGCGCCCGGTAGCGGCGTTGCTCGGTGCGGACGTGGCCGTGCACGAGGTTGGTGGCGATGCCGAACAGCCAGGGACGGACCTCGACGTGGTCGACGCGGTAGGCCGCGCGGCGCCGGAAGGCGATGAGGAAGGTCTCGCTCAGGAGGTCGTCGGCCAGCTCCCCGACCCGGCGGCCGAGGTAGCGGTGCACCGCCGTCGCGTGGCGGTCGAACAGCGGCGCGAAGGCCTGCGGATCGTCCAGCGAGCGGGCGATCAGCTCGGCGTCGGAGGGCACCGAATCCGGGAGCGCTCGCATGCGGGGCGGTTCCGGCGGTGGACCGGCGGACCGGTGCACCGCCGTCGGTGTCACGGAGCGGAATGATCCGGCCGCGATCGGGGAAGTGGTCACACCCCTCCATGTCCGGAGCGGCGGATCCGGTTCACGGCCGTGCGAGCGGCGCCGCGGCCCCCGTGCGCGGGGGCCGCGGCATCGGCATCAGCTCTCGCAGTTCTCGTCGCCGTAGCCCTGGACGGTCTCGGCGGCGGAGGCGAACTCCTGCGCGTCGTCCTCGCTCAGGTCACCGTTCTCCACCGCGGCCTCGAAGTCGCCGTCCTCGGGCATGTTCTCGGCCAGGAACTTCGCGGCCTCCTCGACGTCGTCGCCGGCGTCGTCCGGGACGTTGTCGGCCAGCTCCTCGAAGGCGTCCTTGGCCTGGTCGGCGTCCTCGTCGTCGATCTGGTCGATCGCCTCGTACTGCTCGCAGAAGTCCTCGACGCTGGCGCCGCCGCAGGCGGTGAGGGTGAACGGGAGGGTGGTCGCGGCCGCGACGAGGGCCAGCCTCCGGATGCGCATGGGGGTCCCTTCTCGGTGATGACGTCGGCACACCCTCACACACGGGCCGTGGAACCGGGTTCAGGCCGTACCCGAACCTGTGGGTCCGGTGCGGAGGTCCCGCTCGAAGAACAGGGAGTGCTCGGCGTCCGGGTCACCCGCGTAGGCGCCGAACGCCCCGATCGGCCGGTAGCCCGCCCCTCGGTAGAGCGCGACGGCCTCGGGCTGCAACGGACCGGTCTCCAGCCGCAGCATCGTCCACCCCCGTTCGCGGGCAGCCTGCTCGAGGCCGGCCAGCACCGCCTTCGAGATCCCCCGGCCGCGGCCCGCGGGCACGACGTACATCCGCTTGACCTCGGCGGTCCCGCCCCCCAGGTCGCGCAGCGCTCCGCAGCCCAGCGGTGCGCCGTCCTCGTCCCGGGCCACCAGGACCACCGAGACGTCCGCGGCGGACGGGTGCGCCCCCGGTTCCTCCTTGCCGCCGTAGCGGGCTCGGAGCTCCTCCTGCTGGTCGTCGGTGAGCGTGCGGACGTCGGCGTCGTCCCAGGCGGCGGCCTCGATGATCACGACCCGATCCTCACAGGAGGGCGGTGCGGTGCGGAGGTACGGTCCGGCGGGAACCCACCGCGAAGGAGCACCGTGCCGGTCGACCGCGAACTGCCCACCCCCGAGGCCGCCGATCTGCTGGCGCTCACCCGCGAGATCGCCGATGCCGAGCTGGGCCCGAAAGCGGCCCGCTACGAGCGCGAGGAGCGCTTCCCCCGCGAGGTCTTCCGGACCCTCGGCGGGGCCGGCCTGCTCGGGCTGCCCTTTGCGGAGGAGGTCGGCGGGGGCGGCCAGCCCTACGAGGTCTACCTGCAGGTGGTCGAGGAGCTCGCCGCCCGCTGGGCCAGCGTCGCCCTGGGTGTCAGCGTGCACACCCTCGCCTGCTCCCCCATCGCCACCTATGGCACCGAGGCGCAGCGGCGCGACCTGCTCCCGGAGATGGTCGGCGGATCGCTGCTCGGCGCGTACTCCCTCTCCGAGGCCCACGCCGGCTCCGACGTCGCCTCGATGCGGGCCGCGGCCACCCGGACCGACGACGGATGGCTCGCCCGCGGCGAGAAGGCGTGGGTGACACACGGGGGGCACGCGGACTTCTACTCGACGTTCCTGCGAACCCCGGACGACGGTCCGAGGGGCATCTCGTGCTTCCACCTGACCCCGGACCTGCCGGGCCTCAGCGCGGCGAAGCCCGAGGAGAAGATGGGACTGACCGGCTCCACGACGTCGGCTCTCCGGCTGGACGACGTCCCGGTCCCGGCCGACCGGCTGGTCGGCGAGCCCGGCAAGGGCATGGCGATCGCCCTCGGGGCGCTGGACTCCGGACGGCTGGGGGTCAGCGCCGTCGCAGTGGGGCTGGCGCAGTCGGCCCTCGACGTCGCGGTCCGCTACGCCGTCGAGCGGGAGGCATTCGGCCGGCCCATCGCCGAGCACCAGGGCGTCTCGTTCCTGCTGGCCGACATGGCCGCGGCCGTGGAGTCCGCCCGGGCGACCTACCTCGTCGCCGCGCGTCGCAAGGACGCCGGCAAGCCCTTCTCCCGTCAGGCGAGCATCGCCAAGCTGGTCGCCACCGACGCCGCCATGCGGGTGACCACCGACGCCGTGCAGGTCCTCGGCGGTGCCGGGTACACGCGCGACCACCCGGCCGAGCGCTACATGCGGGAGGCCAAGGTGATGCAGATCTTCGAGGGCACCAACCAGATCCAGCGCATGGTGATCGGCCGGCACCTCACCTCCGAGGCGGTGCCGCCGGCGGGCTGAGCGCCGGTTCCACGTGGAACCGGCTCGCTGGACCGGGGCCGGACGGCGGAGCACACTGGAGCCCCCGCACGAGGAGCCGACATGCACGAGCCGCACCTGCGCGCCGCCGACTCCGATCGGACCGCGGTCGCCACCACGCTCGGCCGGGCGATGTCCGAGGGTCGGCTCACCGTCGCCGAGTACGACGGACGGCTGTCCCGCGCCTACGCCGCCCGGACCTTCGGCGAGCTGGCCGAGCTGACCGCCGACCTGCCGCGCACTCCCAGGCCGCCCTCCGCGCACTCCGCGCAGGTCGCGCATCCCGCACGGGCCGCGACCCCTGCCTGCGCGGACGACTCCGCGTGGCGGTCCTGGCTGACGACGGCGCTGATCGTGCTGGGTGTCTGGGGCGCGACCTCGTTCGTCGCGGACGGACCGCTGTACTTCTGGCCGATGTGGGTGATCGGGCCGTGGGGCGCGTTCCTCCTGGTCGGCACGCTGACCCGGCCGCGGGGAGGCCCCTCGGGGAAAGCGGGGTGACCTCCCCCGGGGAACGAGAAGAGCGCCGGTCCCGAGGGGACCGGCGCTCTCTGCCTGGTGGGCAAGGGGGGAGTTGAACCCCCACGTCCTTTCGGACACACGGACCTGAACCGTGCGCGTCTGCCATTCCGCCACTTGCCCTGGCGAGGAAGAACAGTAGCAGCCGTCACCCCGTACCCCCGGCAGGGGGTGCGTCGTTGCCCCTTCCCCGGGTAGACCTGCGGGGAGTCGCGGCTCGCTGGGCGGTCAGCCGCGTCGTACCCGGCTACGATCACCGATGGCACAGCTGAATCCTCGACCGAGCGCAAAGGAGCGACTGTGGGTGTGCTGCAGCGCTTCGAGCGCCGTCTCGAAGGCATGGTCGGCCTGGCCTTCGCCCGGATCTTCAAGGGCAAGGTGCACCCCGCCGAGATCGCCAAGGCCCTCCAGCGGGAGGCCGACGAGCAGCGTTCCGTGCTGAGCGAGGGCCGGGTCCTGGCCCCGAACGTCTACGTCGTCCGGCTCGGCGAGACCGACTTCGGGCACCTCGGGCAGTGGTCCGACCAGCTCGCCGGCGAGCTCGCCGACATGGTCACCGAGCACATCGAGGACGAGGGCTACCAGGTCTTCGACAAGGTCACCGTGCGCCTGGAGCAGGACGACGAGCTGACCACCGGCGTCTTCGAGGTCAGCTCGCACGTCGCCGACCCGGCCCGTCCGGCGCCGCGATCGGGGATGGCGCCGATGGCCTCGGCGCCCGTCGCCCCGGGGATCCCCCCGCTGCCGCCGCTGCCCGCCATGCCGCCGCTGCGCGGGCGGAGCGCCACGGACACCGGCAAGCAGGGGCCCTCGATGGTGGGCCGGGCCGGCACCCGGAGCACGGCGACCCACGTACTGGTGGTCGACGGTCCGGGCACCCGCCACGAGCTCTCCACCGGGCGCAACGTGATCGGCCGCGGGACCGAGGCCGACATCCGCCTGCCCGACACCGGCGTCAGCCGCAAGCACGTCGACGTCGTCCTCGAGGGCGGCGTCGCCACGGCGGAGGACCTGGGCTCGACCAACGGCACGCTGGTCAACGGCCGGCGCATCACCCGCCAGCCGCTCAGCGACGGCGACGTCATCCGCATCGGCCACTCGGTCCTGGTCTACCGGCAGGACGGCGCGTGAGCGGATCCGCGCACGCACCGCAGCTCAGGGCAGGACGGCACCTCACCACCCCCCGGGCGGTGAGCCGGTGAGCGAACTCGTGCTCCAGATCTTCCGGTTCGGCTTCCTGCTGCTGCTCTGGCTGTTCATCTTCGCAGCGTTCCGCGTCGTGCGCGCCGACCTGTTCGGCGGCCGCCCCGGCCGCGTCGCGTCGGTCCCGCCGCGCTCGGCCGCGCCGAAGAAGCGCGGGCACCGCGGCCCCCGGACGCTGGTCGTGACCGCCGGCCCGCTCAGCGGCACCAAGATCACCCTCGGTGACCAGCCGATCCTCATCGGCCGGGCCGACGACTCCACGCTCGTCCTCACCGACGACTTCGCCAGCTCCCGGCATGCGCGGCTCACCAACCGTGCCGGACAGTGGTACGTCGAGGACCTCGGGTCCACCAACGGCACCTACCTCGACCAGCAGCGCGTCCAGGGCCCGCTGCTCGTCGCCCCCGGCCAGCCGATCCGCATCGGCCAGACCGCACTGGAGCTGCGTTCGTGACGCTGGTTCTCCGCTATGCCGCGCGCTCCGACCGTGGCCTCATCCGCGGCAACAACCAGGACTCGGTCTACGCCGGGCCCCGGCTGCTGGCCGTGGCCGACGGCATGGGCGGCCACGCCGCCGGTGACGTCGCGAGCAAGGTCGTCATCGCCGCGCTCGAGCACCTCGACGACGACGCTCCCTCCGGCGACATGCTGCAGGCGATGCGCTCGGCCGTCTTCGAGGGCAGCGAGCACCTGCGGGAGGTGATCCGCGAGTCCCCGGAGCTGGAGGGCATGGGCACCACGCTCACCGCGATCCTCTTCGCCGGTGGCCGCCTGGCCCTCTGCCACGTCGGTGACTCCCGGGCCTACCTGCTGCGCGACGGGCAGTTCTCGCAGATCACGCACGACGACACGTTCGTCCAGACGCTGATCGACGACGGCCGCATCACGGCGGAGGAGGCCAACCACCACCCCCAGCGGTCGCTGCTCCTGCGGGCGCTGAACGGGCAGGAGGTCGAGCCGGACCTCTCCATGCGCGAGGCCCGGGCCGGCGACCGCTACATGCTCTGCTCCGACGGGCTCTCCGGCGTCGTCAGCGAGGAGACCCTCGCCGAGGCGATGCTGGACCCCGACCCGCAGGCCACCGCCGACCGGCTGATCGAGCTCGCCCTGCGCAGCGGCGGCCCGGACAACATCACCGTGATCGTCGCCGACGTCATCGAGGACACCGGTGGCGGCGGCCG
>NZ_POQU01000061.1 GCF_002938425.1 Blastococcus atacamensis
GGGACGGGTCGGGCCAGTCCGGCGGCTGCAGGTCGGGCGCCTGCTGGAAGGCCAGCCGGTAGCCGGCGCCGCTGACGACGACCCAGTCGTCGCCGGGACCGCCCCTGCTGATCTCCATGCCGAGCAGCTCGGCGTAGAAGCCGGCGAGGGCGTGCGCATCGGGCGCGTCGATCACGACGGAGTGGAGTTGACCGATCATGCGGCCATCCTGACCCGGGGCCCGGACGGCCGACAGCCCGGTCCCGGCCGGACACCGCAGGGATCCGGCCACGCGCCGGCCTCCGCCCCCGGCTGCGGGGTGGCGACCGCGTGCCGCAGGATCGACGGCATGCCCGATCCCGCTGCGCTCGACCCCGGTGTGCCCGATCCAGCTGCCCCTGACCTGGGCTCGCTGACCTGGCTGCCCGCCGCCTCCCGCCCGGACCTGCTCGGCGCACCGGTCGCCGCGGCGCTCCCGGGCCTTCCCGGCCCGGCGTGGGTGGCCGAGATCGACGACGACCTGGCTGACACCGCTGCCTTCACCGAGGCCTACGGGGTTCCGCTGGCGGCGTCGGCCAACTGCGTCGTGGTCGCGGCCCGCCGGGCGGGGGAGACGACGCTGGCCGCCTGCCTGGTGCTCGCGACCACCCGCGCGGACGTGAACGGGCTGGTGCGGCGGCATCTCGGCGCGCGCAAGGCGTCGTTCGCGCCGCAGGACGTGGCGGTCGCCGAGAGCGGCATGGCCTACGGCGGCATCACGCCGGTGGGCCTGCCCGCGGGCTGGCCGGTGCTCGTCGACGCCGCCGTCGCGGCCGCCGACCTCGTGGTGATCGGCTCGGGCACCCGCGGCAGCAAGCTGGCGGTGCCCGGTTCGCTGCTGGCCGCGCTGCCGGCTGCCGAAGTGCTGGACGGGCTCGGCCAGCCGCTGCCTGCCGAGGCGCCGGCGCCCCCACCGGCGCAGCCACTGCGCCTGGACCGCGCGGCCGACGACAGCGACGTCGGCTGGGGCGAGCGGCCGTCGGACGGCTCCGCCGACGACCGGCGCTACCTGGAGGACCGGCCGCCGCACTGGGGCAGCGACTGAGTCGCGGACGGGTCGTCCTAGCTCCGGTCGGGGCCGTTCGAGTTCGTGCCGGTCGCTGCCTGCTGGGCACGGAGCAGGTCGCGGATCTCGATCAGCAGCTCGGTCTCGGTGGGTGCCACCGGGCCCGGCTCCTCGCCCTCGACCCGCCGCTCGAGCAGGCGGTGCAGCGGCAGGACGACGAGGAAATACAGCACCGCGGCGGTCAGCACGAACGTGATCAGCTGGCTGACGAACTCGCCCCAGGTGAATGTCTGGCCGTTCAGCTCGAACGTCCCACCCAGCTTGCCGCCGCCGCCGAGCACGCCGATGAGCGGTGTGAGGAACGAGCCGGCGAAGGTGTTCACCAGCGCGGTGAACGCCGAGCCGATGACGACCGCGACGGCGAGTTCGACCACGTTGCCGCGGAACAGGAAGTCCTTGAAACCCTTCAGCACCCGACCATCCAGCCACATCGCCTGGCTGCCCGCGCGACCGGTCAGGGCGGCGGCAGGCTGATCGTGAGGGTGGCCCCCGCCGAGGCGCTCGCCAGCCGGGTGGCGGTGACGTCGTCGACGGCGAGCAGCAGCAGCCCGGCGGCGGCGTCGTCGTCCCCGGCATGACCCGGTGCGGCGAGGACGAGAGCGCCGGCCGCTACCCGTTCCGTGACCCCGGTGTCGGTGGTGGTGGCCAGGACGTCGACCCGGTCACCCGGCCGGACCAGGGCGGTGACCGCGAGATCGGCGAGGCGTACGGGTGCGGCGACCTGGCCCGCCGGCAGGAGAGTGGTGAGGCCGGCGCCGACGAGTCGCGCGTCGGTCAGCGGTTCTCCCCGGCGGACGGCCGCGGCGAGCACCTGGTGGTGGAGCAGCTCGGTCCGGTCGACGACCCCGGCCGGGACGGCGCCTTCCGGGAGGGCGACGACGGCCAGGTGCTCGGCGGACAGGCGCGTGCCGGCCGGCAGGTCCGAGGTGGCGACGACGACGGGCCGGTCGGTCACCGCCGCGTCGGCCGGCGCGGGGGCCGGGCGCAGCGCGAGCGCCAGGGCCAGCGCGGCCAGCAGGCCGGCGGTGAGCCGGCGGGCGAGCAGCGCGGGGAACCGTGGGCGGCGCAGACGGAACATGGCCCCGACCCTGCGTGAGCCTGGCGGGACTCGGCCGGGTGCGGCCGGAACTGTGGACGGTGCGGGCGGTTGTGGACGCCGCCGGTCAGCACAGGATCAGTTGGCGGCCTTGGCGGCGCTGCCCGAGGTCGACGACGTGGAGGCCGAGCTGCTCGACGAAGAGCCGCCGTCCTTGGCGGTCGACGACGAGGACGAGCTCTCCTTGGTCGACGACGAGCTGCTGCTCGGGGCCTCGGAGGAGCTGCTGCTCTTGCGGCTGTCGGTGCGGTAGAAGCCCGAGCCCTTGAACACCACGCCCACCGAGCCGTAGACCTTGCGGACCGGAGCACCGCACTCCGGGCACTCGCTCACCGGCTCGTCGGTGAAGGACTGCACGACCTCGAACTGGTGCTTGGTCTCGGGGTTGATGCAGGCGTACTGGTACGTGGGCACTGCGGTGGCTCCCTGGTCGAGCGGAGGAAACGAAGGGCTGGCACTCGGCCCCGTCGACTGCCAATGATGCGGCATGGCCCGCCCTCCGTCCACGAGGGACGACGGACGTCACCTGTGCCTCACCCCACGGGGCGGTGGCGCGGAGCGGATCAGCAGTCGAACACCGACCAGCAGATGGCGTTGCGGAGCCGCTGGTCGTCCAGGACGAGTTCGCGGATGGCCTCGGGCAGCTGCTCGCGCTGCCACCGGCACTCGAGTCGCCCTGCGGTCTCGCCCTCGCCGCCCGGCGCCGCGGCACGCACGGCCTTGATCGCGTAGGCCGCGGCGCCGAGCTCGTGGGCGGCCACGTGGGCCACCGCCCCCGCCTGGCCGGCGGCGTAGGCGGCGTGCCGTGCCGCACCGCGCAGGTCCCGGGCCGCGCCCATCGCATGGCCGCCGGCGGCCCGGGCCTGCATCATCCCGACCTCCCCGCGCACCCAGGCGCGGGCGTGCTCGATGGCTTCCCGCGGTCGGGGGTCGTCGGGCCGGACCGAGGCGAACAGCGGCAGGACGTGCTCCGCGCACGCCGCCGCCCACAGGGCGAGGAGGTGGTGGTCGGCGTCGGTCAGCGTTCCGCCGCGCCGCACCGTGACGAACCGGGGGTCGCGCACCTCCGGGAGGATCACGGCCCGAGCGTGCCCCGCGGCCGGCCGGTGCTCACGCGCCCACGTAGTCCGCGAGGTGCCGGCCGGTCAGGGTGGACCGGGCGGCGACGAGATCGGCCGGGGTGCCCTCGAAGACGATCCGGCCGCCGTCGTGCCCGGCGCCGGGGCCCAGGTCGATGATCCAGTCGGCGTGCGCCATGACGGCCTGGTGGTGCTCGATGACCATCACCGTCTTGCCCGAGTCCACCAACCGGTCCAGCAGGCCGAGCAGGTTCTCGACGTCGGCCAGGTGCAGGCCTGTCGTCGGCTCGTCGAGGACGTAGACGCCGCCCTTCTCGGCCATCCGGGTGGCCAGCTTGATGCGCTGACGTTCGCCACCGGAGAGCGTGGTGAGCGGCTGGCCGAGGGTCAGGTAGCCCAGCCCCACGTCGACGAGGCGGTCGAGGACGGTGTGCGCGGCGGGTGTGCGCGCCTCGCCGGTGCCGAAGAACTCCTCCGCCTCGACCACGGACATCGCGAGCACCTCGGCGATGTTCCTGCCGCCGAGGGTGTACTCCAGCACCGAGGCCTGGAAGCGCCTGCCCTCGCACTCCTCGCAGGGCGACTCGACCGTGGCCATGACACCGAGGTCGGTGTAGATCACGCCCGCGCCGTTGCAGGTGGGGCAGGCACCCTCGGAGTTGGCGCTGAACAGCGCCGGCTTCACGCCGTTGGCCTTGGCGAACGCCTTGCGGATCGGCTCCAGCAGGCCGGTGTAGGTGGCCGGGTTGGAGCGCCGCGAGCCCTTGATGGCGCCCTGGTCGACGACGACGACGTCGTCCCGCTTGGCGAGGTTGCCGTGGACCAGCGAGCTCTTGCCCGACCCGGCCACACCGGTGACGACGGTGAGCACGCCGGTCGGGATGTCGACGTCGACGTCGACGAGGTTGTTCTGGTTCGCCCCGCGGATCTCCAGCGCGCCGGTCGACGTGCGGAGGGTCTGCTTCAGGGCCACCCGGTCGCCGAGGTGGCGCCCGGTGAGGGTGTCGCTGTGCCGCAGCTGGTCGACGGTGCCCTCGAACACGACCTGACCGCCCTCGGTGCCGGCACGCGGCCCGAGGTCGACGACGTGGTCGGCGATGACGATCGTCTCGGGCTTGTGCTCCACGACCAGCACGGTGTTGCCCTTGTCGCGCAGCCGCAGCAGCAGGTCGTTCATCCGGGCGATGTCGTGCGGGTGCAGCCCGATGGTGGGCTCGTCGAAGACGTAGGTGACGTCGGTCAGCGACGACCCGAGGTGGCGGATCATCTTCGTGCGCTGCGCCTCGCCACCGGAGAGGGTGCCGGCCGGGCGGTCGAGCGAGAGGTAGCCCAGCCCGATGCCGATGAACGAGTCGAGCAGGTGCTGCAGGCCGGCGAGCAGCGGCCGGACCGAGGGCTCGTCGAGGCCGCGGACCCACTCGGCGACGTCGCTGATCTGCATGGCGCAGACCTCGGCGATGTTCTTCCCCCCGATCCGCGAGGACCGGGCCTCGGGGGTCAGCCGCGTGCCCTCGCACTCCGGGCACCGCTGGAACGTGATCACCCGCTCCACGAAGGCGCGGATGTGCGGCTGCATCGCCTCGACGTCCTTGGCGAGCATCGACTTCTGGATCTTCGGGATGACGCCCTCGTAGGTGAGGTTGATGCCCTCGACCTTGATCTTCGTCGGCTCCTTGTAGAGGAGGTCGTCGAGCTCCTTCTTCGTGAACCTCGCGATCGGCTTGTCCATGTCGAAGCCGAAGCCGCTGAAGATCCGGCCGTACCAGCCGTCCATGCTGTAGCCGGGGACCATCAGCGCGCCCTCGCCCAGCGATTTCGACTCGTCGTAGAGCGCCGTGAGGTCGAAGTCGGAGACCGAGCCCATGCCCTCGCAGCGGGGGCACATGCCGCCCAGGTAGACGGCCTCGCGGACGACGTTCTTCTCGACCCGGCCGCCCTTCTCGGTGCTCATCACGCCGCTCGCCTTGCGCGTGGGGACGTTGAAGGAGAAGGCCGTCGGCGGGCCGATCTGCGGCGTGCCCAGCCGGCTGAACAGGATGCGCAGCATCGCATTCGCGTCCGTGGCGGTGCCGACGGTCGAGCGCGGGTTGGCGCCCATCCGCTCCTGGTCGACGATGATCGCCGTCGTCAGGCCCTCGAGCACGTCGACGTCGGGACGGGCGAGGGTCGGCATGAAGCCCTGCAGGAACGCGCTGTAGGTCTCGTTGATCATCCGCTGCGACTCGGCGGCGATGGTGCTGAACACGAGCGAGCTCTTGCCCGACCCGGAGACGCCGGTGAACACCGTGAGCCGGCGCTTCGGGATCTCGACGTCGACGTCCTTGAGGTTGTTCTGCCGGGCGCCGACCACCCGGATCAGGTCGTGGCTGTCCGCGACGTGCGCGTCGGTCGTCGGTGCCGGGCTCATGGGGATCTCCCTCTGTCGTCGGATCGCGGCGGCGACGGGCGGCCACCGGCGCTCTCGCAGGGATGACTGCGGGGAGCGCCGGTTCTCAGCGCTCCTGGATGCGGACCGTGTTGCCGGCCGGATCGCGGAACGAGCAGTCCCGTACGCCGTACGGCATTCGCGTCGGCTCCTGCATCACCTCGGCGCCGGTCGCCTGGATCCGCTCGAAGGCGGCGTCGAGGTCGGCAGTGGCCAGCACGATCGAGGCGTAGGTGCCCTTGGCCATCATCTCGGCGATCGTCCGCTTCTCGTCCTCGGTGACGCCGGGGTCGGCCGCTGGCGGGTGGAGGACGAGGGTGGTGGCCGACTCGTCCGCGGGGCCGAGGGTGAGCCAGCGCATGCCGTCGTGACCGACGTCGTTGCGCAGCTCGAAGCCCAGGGCGTCGCGGTAGAAGGCCAGGGAGGCCTCGGCGTCGTCGTGCGGGAGGAAGGCGTGGTGAACGGTGATCTCCATGGCCGTCACGTTAGGGACGGCGCGATGTCGCGCGCTTCTCGATTCCTGACCGGTCTGGTCGCCTGCTTGGCCAGGCACGACGGGATGCCCGCGGCTGCCTGCGCCGACTCGCGCCGGTAGACGCTGGGCGGGACCCCCACCAGCTCGGTGAACCGGGTGCTGAAGGTGCCCAGCGACTGGCAGCCGACGGCGAAGCACACCTCGGTGACGCTCAGGTCGCCTCGGCGCAGCAGGGCCATGGCCCGCTCGATCCGCCGCGTCATCAGGTAGCTGTAGGGCGATTCGCCGTAGGCGCGCCGGAACGCCCGGCTCAGGTGACCGGCGGACATGTGCGCGCCGCGGGCCAGCGCCTGGACGTCCAGCGGCTGCGCGTACTCCCGGTCGATCCGGTCCCGCACCCGGCGCATGAGCGCGAGGTCGCGCAGGCGCTGCTCATCCGCGGGGGTCCGGGCCATGATCGCGATCCTGCCAGCGAGGGCGGGTGCGGAGAACCCGTCGGGCTCCGGCGGAGGTGGACGGGGTCGGCGTCGGCGTCCTGGCTCACCTGGTGGGGTCCTGGCTCACCGTCGACAGTGAGCCAGGACCCGTGTTGATCAGCCGGGCTGATCAACACGGGCTCACCGGCCGAGGTGGCGGTACCGGTGCAACCGGGTGCGGAAGCGCTCGGTGTCGTCGCGGCCGAGCAGCCTGGCCAGCTCCTCGCCCAGCACCCGGCCCAGGCGCAGGCAGAACTCGGTCGGCTCGTCGGCGGCATCGGGCCGCTCGGGGACCACGCGGTCGACGATCCCGGCCCGCCAGAGATCGGTGGCCCGCACGCCCTGGTCCGCGGCCATCTCGTCGGCCCGGTCCACGGTGCGGTGCACGATCGCCGACGCGCCCTCCGGGGGCAGTGGGCCCAGCCAGCCGTTGGCGGCAGCCAGCACCCGGTCGGCCGGCACGAGGGCCAGCGCACCGCCGCCGGTGCCCTGCCCGAGCAGCACCGCCAGCGTCGGGGCCCTGAGCACCACCAGGTCGTGCAGGCAGCGGGCGATCTCCCCGGCCAGCCCGCCCTCCTCGGCCTCCCGGGACAGCGCGGCACCGGGGGTGTCGATGAGGGTCACCAGCGGCAGCCGCAACTGCTCGGCCAGGTGCATGCCGCGCCGGGCCTCGCGCAGCGCCGCCGGGCCCAGCGGCGCCGACATCGACTGCCCGCGCCGGTCCTGGCCGAGCACCACGCACGGGGCGCCGCCGAAGCGGGCCAGGGCGATGAGGAGCCCGGGGTCCTTCTCGCCGGCGCCGGTGCCCGAGAGCCCCACGACGTCGGTCGCCGCGGTGCGCAGCAGCCGACGCACGCCGGGACGGTCCTCCCGCCGGGACGCCGTCACGACCTCCCACGCGCTGCGACCGTCGTCCGGATCGTCGGCGTCGGTGCCGTCCTCGGCCGTCGGGCGCTCGGCACCGGCGACGTCGTGGTGCCAGGTCTGCCGCGCGGCCAGCACGCGCAACGCCCGGTCGGCGACGTCGGCGATCTCCTCGTGCGGGACGACGGCGTCGATCAGGCCGCGCTCGGCCATGTGCTCGGCCGTCTGCACGCCCTCCGGGAACGGCTCGCCGTAGAGCGCCTCGAAGACCCGGGGGCCGAGGAAGCCGATGGACGCCCCGGGCTCGGCGATGGTCACGTGACCCAGCGAGCCCCACGACGCGAGCACACCGCCGAAGGTGGGGTTGCGCAGGTAGACCAGGTACGGCAGCCCGGCCTCCTTGTGCCGGGCGATCGCCGCGGTGATGCCGATCATCTGCAGGAAGGCCACCGTGCCCTCCTGCATCCGGGTGCCGCCCGACACCGGCGCCGCGAGCAGCGGCAGCCCCTCGTCGGTCGCCCGCTCGACCGCGGAGATCAGCCGCTCGGCGGCAGCCACCCCGATGGAGCCCGCGAGGAAGCCGAACTCCCCGGCGACGACGGCGACGCGGCGACCGCGCAGCCGGCCCTCCCCGGTGATGATCGACTCGTCCTGCCGGCTCTTCTGCGCGGCGCGCTCCAGGTCGCGCGCGTAGCTCTCGCCGACCTCGCGCGGCGGGATGGGCGAGTCCCATGACTGCCACGAACCCGCGTCGAGCACCAGGTCCCGGAGGGCGCGGGCGTCGAGTCGGGCCGGCCGGTCGGTCGGTGCGCTCACGGGGCGGGGTCCTCCTCGGGGCCGGCCAGCCAGGCGCGGATCGCGTCGCCGTCGGCGCCGAGCACCGGAGGGGCGGCGTGGTCGCGGCGGGTCGTCTCGGTCTCCCCGTCGGGCGACGGGGAGAAGAACCGTAGCGGCGGCCCCGGGAGCTGCAGCCGGCCCAGGGTGGCGTGGTCGACGTCGACCAGCAGGCCCTGGGAGAGCGTCTGGTCCCAGCCGTAGACCTCGTCGATCGTGCGCACCTTGCCCGCGGGGATGCCCGCGGCCGCGAGCCGGGCCAGCAGGTCCTCGGCACCGATCCCGGCGAACGCGCCCTCCAGCAGCCCGATCACCTGCTCGCGGTTGTCCACGCGCTCGCCGTTGGTCGCCAGGCCGGGGGCGTCGGCGTCGAAACCGAACTCCGCGCACAGCCGCCGCCACAGCGACTCCGAGCCGCACGACAGCTGCACGCTCCCCCCGGCGCACCGGAACAGCCCGTACGGCGCGATCGAGGGGTGGTGGTTGCCCTGGGCGCGGCCGACCTTCCCGGCCACCGTCCACGCCGTCCCCTGGAAGGCGTGCACGCCGACGATCGAGGCGAGCAGCGACGTGCGCACCACCTGGCCGCGGCCGGTCCGCTCCCGCTCGTGCAGCGCCGCCAGCACGCCGTAGGCGCCGTACATGCCGGCCAGCAGGTCACCGATCGGGACGCCGACGCGCTGCGGGTCCTCGGGGCCCGGGCCGGTCAGCGACATCAGCCCGGCCTCGCCCTGCGCGATCTGGTCGTAGCCGGCGCGGCCGCCCTCCGGGCCGTCGTGCCCGAAGCCGCTGATCGAGAGGGTCACCAGCCGCGGGTTGAGCTCGGCGAGCACGTCGGTGCCGAAGCCCAGCCGCGCCAGGGTCCCGGGGCGGAAGTTCTCCATCAGCACGTCGGCCCGGCGAAGCAGTCGGCTCAGCGTCGCCTTGTCGGCCTCGTCCTTGAGGTCGAGGGTGATCGACTCCTTGTTCTTGTTCGTCGAGAGGAAGTACGTCGACTCCCGGTCGCCGGAGTCGGGCTGCACGAACGGCGGACCCCAGCCGCGGGTGTCGTCCCCGCTGCCGGGGTTCTCCACCTTGATCACCCGTGCGCCGAGGTCGCCCAGCATCATCGCGGCGTGCGGGCCGGCGAGTGCCCGGGTCAGGTCGACGACGAGCACGCCGTCCAGGGGTCCGCTCACGTCGGCACTCCGATCGGTCTAGAGCCAGCCGGGGACGACGAACACCAGCCACGCGAGCAGCGGTCCGACGGCCACGACGATCCCGGCGTAGGCCAGGATCTGCTTGTAGAAGCGGTCCTTGTCCACGTCCTGCGCGTTGGCGAGGACGAGGGCGCCGTTCGTGGAGAACGGGCTCACGTCGACGATGGTCGAGGCCACGGACAGGGCGACCACCACCCCCACGGCGCCGATCTCCCCGGCGAGCAGGAACGGCACCGCGAGCGAGATGGCCACGCCGATGATCGCCGTCGACGACGCGAAGGCCGACACCACCCCGCCGATGTAGGCCAGCAGCAGCGCGATGAGCAGCGGCGCGCCCAGACCGATGACGGCGTCGCCGACGTAGTCGATCGTGCCGGCCTCCTCCAGCACGAACACGAAGGTCAGCACGCCGGCGATCAGCAGGATGGTGCTCCAGCTGATCTGGGTGACCGCGCCCTTGTGCTGCTGGGCGGAGAAGAGCGCGAGCACGACCGCGACGCTGATGGAGACGAACCCGATGTCGAGGTCGAAGACCAGCGCCAGGACGGCGACGACGACCAGGCCGACGAGGGTGAGGATCTGCTCGAAGCGCACCGGCCGGGGGACGTCGGGGTGCATGTGCTCGTCGTCGTCGCCACCGACGGCCGGGCCGGGGGCCGCGCCGTGGCCGCGGACGAGGGTGCCGTGTGCGTGCGCGGTGTGCGGCACCTGCTCCGTGCCGACCTTGCGGCCGAGCAGCGAGCGCCCACCGAGCACGAAGAAGAGGACGAGGGCGATCGCGATGTTGAACCCGAGGCTGCCGAGGAAGACCGTCAGCGGACTGCTGGGCAGGTCCTCCTCGGCGACGATCCGGTTCACCGTCGCGCCGTAGACGCTCAGGGGGGAGAACCCGCCGCCCTGGGCGCCGTGGATGACCATCATGCCCATCAGCAGCGGGCTGATCCCGTGCCGCGCGGCGAAGGTGAGCGCGATCGGGGCGATGATCGCGACCGCCGCGGGCGAGAGGGCGCCGATCGCGGTGAGCAGCGCGGTCACGAAGAACATGACCCAGGGGATCGCCGCCACGTGGCCGCCCACGAGCCGCACCGCTCCGCGGACCAGCAGGTCGACGGTCCCGTTGTTCTGCGCGATCGCGAACAGGTACGTGACACCGATCAGCGTCAGCACCAGCCCGGACGGGAAACCGCCCAGGATGTCGTCGGTGCTCAGGCCGACCGACAGGGTGCCGACCACGAAGGCGGCGACGAACGCCAGCGCGCCCATGTTGATGGGCAGGAAGGTGGCGATCGCGAAGATCACGACCAGCGCGAGGATGGTGACGATCTCGGGGGACACGATGTCTCCCACTTCATCGGGGGGTGAGGTCAGCCCACTGTGTCAGTGACCGGCGGGTAGCGCCTGCCAGCGCTCGTGCTGCTCACCGGCGTGCGCTGACTAGGCTGCCTGCATGTCGAACCCGAAGACCCGCCCGGCGCGGAAGGCGGTCATCCCCGTCGCGGGCATGGGTACCCGCTTCCTGCCGGCGACCAAGGCCGTGCCCAAGGAACTGCTGCCGGTCGTCGACCGACCCGCGCTGCAGTACATCGTCGAGGAGGCCGCACGAGCGGGCCTGGGCGAGGTGCTCATGGTCACCGGCCGCGGCAAGGCCGCCATCGAGGACTACTTCGACCGCACGCCCGAGCTCGAGGCGGCCCTGGAGAAGAAGGGCGACGCCGGCCGGCTGGCTGCCGTGCACGAGTCGACCGACGTCGCGCAGGTGCACTTCGTCCGGCAGGGCGAGGCCCGGGGACTGGGCCACGCGGTGCTGCAGGCCGCGGCCTTCGTGGGCGACGAGCCGTTCGCCGTCCTGCTCGGCGACGACCTGATCGACGCCCGCGACCACCTGCTGGAGCAGATGCTGGCCGTCCAGGCCGAGCACGGCGGCTCGGTGATCGCACTGCTCGACGTCGGCATGGAGAACATCGACAAGTACGGCGCGGTCGCCGTCGACCCGGCCACCTCGGGCAGCGACGTCGTCGCGATCACCGGGCTGGTGGAGAAGCCCCCGGTGGAGGAGGCGCCCAGCAGCCTGGCCATCATCGGCCGCTACGTCCTGGCCCCCGAGGTCTTCGACGTGCTGCGGGAGACCGCGCCCGGCCGCGGCAACGAAATCCAGCTGACCGACGCGCTGGCCACCCTCGTCGAGCGCGGCGAGCCCGTCCACGGCGTCGTCTTCGGCGGCCGCCGCTACGACACCGGCGACAAGCTCGACTACCTCAAGGCCGTCATCCGGCTGGCCGCCGAGCGCGACGACCTGGGCCCGGCGCTGCGCGGCTGGCTGCGTGACTTCGTCACCGAGCTGCCCGCCGAGGGCGCGTCGTCGTCCTGAGCGGCGCCCGGCGGGGCACGATCGCACGGCGGCGCGGAACCGGAGGTCCTCCGGTCCCGCCGCCGCGCGAGCCGCTGCCGGTCCACGGCACGGCAGGACGACGGTGGTGAGGATGTCGGGGCACAGCGACAGCGGCAACAACGGCGGCGGGGGGTCCCGGACCCACCGGGACACCGCCCAGGTGGACATGCCCATGGCGCCACCGCAGCGCACCGGGCCGGTCGGCGGGGTGCGCGGTTCCAACCCCGTGCCGCCCAAGCCCGCGCTCACCGGGCCGGTGCCCCTGCCGGCCGACGGGCGTTCGGACGCCTCACCGCTCGTGCGCACCGTCGAGCGGCACCTCGACGAGATCCTCGCCGCGGTGCCGCAGCCGGACGCGATCGAGCTGGCGGTCCTCGACGCGCAGGGGCTGCTCTGCGCCGAGGACGTCGTGAGCTCCCGCGCGCTGCCCGCCTTCGACCAGGCGGCCCTCGAGGGCTACGCGGCCCGGGCCGAGGACGTCGCTCCCGCCTCCGTGCGGCAGCCGGTCGAGCTCGCGGTCGTGGGGGAGAGCGTGGCCGGGGTGGATGCGCCCGCGGCGATCGGCCCCGGGCTGGCGCTCAAGGTGTCCGCCGGGGCGATGCTGCCGGCCGGCGCCGACGTCGTCGTCCCCTCGGTCTGGACCGACCGGGGTGCCGCGCGCGTCCTCGTGCAGGCCGGCCCCCCGGCGGGCAGCTACGTGCGCCGCACCGGTGACGACGTCGCGCCCGGCGACTCCGCCGTCCAGGTGGGCACGCCCATCGGACCGGCGCAGATCAGCCTGCTCGCCGCCGTGGGCCGCGAGCGCGTGCTGGTGCGGCCGCGCCCCCGGGTCGTGGTGCTCAGCGCCGGCACAGAGCTGGTCGACGTCAGCGCCACCCCGTCGCCGGGTCAGGTCGTCGACGTCAACAGCTACGCGCTGGCCGCCGCGGCCCGCGACGCCGGTGCCGACGCCTACCGCTCGGGCATCCTGCCCTCGGACCCGCGCCGCCTCGCGGAGGTGCTGGAGAGCCAGCTGCTGCGCAGCGACCTGGTGCTGATCTCGGGCACGGTCGCCAGCGGCGGGTTCGACCTCGTGCAGGAGGCGCTGGCCCAGCTGGGCGAAATGCGCTTCAGCCAGGTCGCCATGCACCCCGGGCCCGCGCAGGGCTTCGGCCGGCTGGGCCGCGACGACGTCCCGGTGATCTGCGTGCCGGGCGAGCCGGTGGGGGCGCTGGTCTCCTTCGAGGTGTTCGTCCGCCCGGCGATCCGGCTGATGCTCGGCAAGCGACAGCTGTTCCGCCGGACGGTGCAGGCCATCTCCGGCCAGCAGCTGCTCTCCCCCCTGGGCTACCGCCAGTACCTGCACGGCACCGTGATGCGGCACCCCGACGGCGGTTACGTCGTCGAGCCCGTGGGCGACGCCACCGACGCGCTGCTGGCGCGGATGGCGCGGGCGAACTGCCTCATCGTCATCGACGAGGACGTCACCGAGGTGGCCGCGGGCGGGCTGGTCACCGTCATGCCGCTGCTGCTCGGCGGCTGAGCCACCCCGGGCCCGTGACCGATCCGCTGCTGCATCCCGGCTGGCCCGCGCGCCTGGTCTCGGGACCGGTGGAGCTGCACCCGCTCCGCCGGCGCGACGCCGCGGAGTGGAGCCGGCTGCGGCTGGCCAACGAGAGCTGGCTGAGCCCCTGGGAGCCGACCGCGCCGGTGCCCTGGGCGCCCCGGCACGCGCCGGCCGCCTACCGGGCGATGCGGCGGACCGTCGCCCGCCGCGCCCGCCTGGGCACCTCGCTGCCCTTCGCCGTCCGGGTGGACGGTCGGCTGGCCGGCCAGGTGACGGTGGACAACATCGTGCGCGGCGCCCTGCGCACCGGGTACCTGGGCTACTGGATCGACCGCTCCGTCGCGGGCCGCGGGATCGGCTCGCTGGCCGTCGCGCTGGTCTGCGACCACGCCTTCGGGCCGGTAGGGCTGCACCGGCTGCAGGCCGACATCCGGCCGGAGAACCTGCCCAGCCAGCGGCTGGTCGAGCGGCTCGGTTTCCAGCGCGAGGGACTGCTGCGCCGCTACCTCGACATCGACGGCGACTGGCGCGACCACCTGGCCTACGCCCTGCTGGCCGAGGACCTGCCCCGCGGGGTGCTGGCGCGCTGGCGCGAGATGTCGCCGGGTCGACCCGGCGACTGATCGGCACGGCGACATAGCACGCACGGTCGCGGTCCCCGGATCGCGGAAGGGCGACACGCCGTCCCTCGTCACACCGGTCCCAGAACACTCGGCGACACGCCCGCGCGCCTCCCGGATCGCACCGCCGTCGCTGCTTAGCCTCGCCTGGCGAGTGACTGATGTGACAGGTGGTGTTCCTATGGGATCGGGCGTGCTTCTGGCCGCGCTGGTCGTGCTGTGGTTTGTCGTGCTGGTGCCCATGGTGGTGACCCGCGGCGACGCACAGGACGGCCGGACGACGGCTGCCGACGCCGGCCGGACGCTGCAGCGGCGGCGGTCGGTGGAGACGGTCCGGCATGCCGAGACCGAGCGCGTCGAGATCGACCGCGAGGTGCTGCGCACCACCGGTGAGCTGAAGGTGGACGTGCACGCGCTGCGGCGTCGCGCCCTCGGCGGCCTGGTGCTGGCCACGCTGGCCTCGCTGGCCGGCGCGCTGGTGCTCAGCCCGTGGCTGTGGATCGTCACCGCCGTGGCCGGTCTGGCCACCGCCGGCTACGTGCTGGTCCTGCGGAAGGTGGCCCGCCGCGAGCGGATGGCCGCCCGCCGCGCTGCCCGCGTCGCTGCCCGTGCGGCTCTGCAGTCCCGCCCCGCTGCGCGGCCCGCCGCCCGTCCGGCACCGGCGCCCGTGCAGCGGACCGCTCCGCCGGCGGAGCTGCACGAGACCGTCGCCCAGCAGGGCCTCCCGCACCCGAGCGTGCCCCTGGCGCCGGTGCACGCCCTGCGCCCCGGCCGGGTCGTCGCGGCGCGTACCCCGGCGCCGGCCGGCTGGCAGAACAGTGCGGTGGTCGGTCTGGACGACGACGACATCGGCTTCGCCGACATCGACGAGTACCGCCCCGCCCGGGCGGCCAACGCCTGAGCCCCCGGCCTGCCGACGCCCCGGTGGTGGCGTCGGGGGGCCGGACCGGTAAAGTGCTTTCTCGAAGGGGCTGTGGCGCAGTCCGGTAGCGCACCTCGTTCGCATCGAGGGGGTCAGGGGTTCAACTCCCCTCAGCTCCACCCGGATACACCGAAGGCCGGACCCGATCGGGTCCGGCCTTCGGTGTTCGTGCGGTCCGATCAGCGGGCGTTGCGGAAGTCGGGCAGCCGCTTCTCCACGAACGCCCGCACGCCCTCCCGACCCTCCGGGTCGTCAGCCGACTCGGCGATCAGCTGCGCTTCCTCGTCCAGCTGCTCCTCGAACGAGCGGGTGGCCGCGCGACGCACCAGCGCCCGGGTGCGCACCATGGCCCGGACCGGGCCCGCGGCGATCGCGTGGGCCGTCGCGACGGTGACGTCGCGCAGTTCCTCGTCCTCCACCAGCCGCGCCACCAGACCGGTCAGGTGTGCCTCGGCGGCGGTGAGCGACTTGTTCGTGAGCATCAGGTCCAGCGCGCGCGGCGCGCCCAGCGCGCGGGCCAGCGCCCAGGACGTGCCGCCGTCGGGGGAGAAGCCGAGCGCTCCGTAGGCGGGGCGGATCTTCGTGGTGCGACCGCAGATGACGATGTCGCAGGCGCCCATCAGCCCAATCGCCGCTCCGGCCACCGCGCCCTGCACACCGGCGATCACCGGCACCGGGCAGTAGAGCACCCGGCGGATCACCTCGTGCCAGTCGTGCGCCAGGCCTCCGACGTGGGCCCGCGGGTCCTCCGCGGCGGCGAACGAGCGGACGTCGCCGCCCACGCAGAACCGCGGGCCGTTCGCCAGGATCAGCACCGCCCGGGTCTCCTCCGGGCGGGCGGCCAGCGCCTCGCCGAACGCCACGGCGAGCTCGGGGGTGAGCGCGTTGCCCGTCTCCGGCCGGTCCAGCGTGATCCGCCAGACGTCGCCGTCGGTCTCGGTGAGCACGTGCGGACCGGTCATCGTCGTCCTCCGGGCGTCGGAATCCTGTTCCGTCACCGTAGGCGGTCGGGCCGAGGTCAGAACCAGGACGGGAACCACATGCGCCGCGCCCACTCGGCGTTGCTCAGCGGCTCCCCGGTCAGCACCGGCCAGAAGAACACGAAGGTGCCGGCCACGATCGCCACGTACAGGCACGCCGAGCCGAGTCCGATGCGCCGGCGCAGCCACGAGGCGTCGGCCCGCCCGACGACGTCCTGCAGCGCGAGGGCGACCGCCAGCACGAAGAACGGCAGCGCCGGGGCCATGTAGAAGATGAACATCGTCCGGTCCAGGTTGAGGAACCAAGTGAGCCAGCCGGCCGCGATGCCGACCGCCGCGACGCCCGCCGCCGGGTCCCGCCGCGCGACCATCCGCCAGACCAGCCACAGCATCGCCGGGGCGAAGGCCAGCCAGAGCGTCGGCGTCCCGACCATGAGGATGTAGCGGATCACCTGCTCGCCGTCGGAGTCGGTGATGCCCTGCGGGTTCCACAGCAGGATGGGCCGGCCGTTGACCAGCCAGGACCAGGGCCCGGACTCCCACGGGTGCGGGCTGGACAGGCCGTTGTGGAAGCGCAGCCACTCGGCGTGCTGGTGCCACAGCGAGCGCAGCGCGTCCGGGATCCAGGGATAGGCGGTGTCGGGGTTCTGCTGGGCCCACGCCTTGCCCTGCGAGGTCTCGCCGAGGAACCAGCCGGTGAAGCTCGCCAGGTAGGTCAGCACCGGGACGACGGCCAGCGCCCACAGCGCCCCGGGCAGCCCGCGGCGGGCCGCCGTCCGGGTGGGCCGGGGCACGCCGGCCTCCCGCCAGGCCGCGCGGTCCCAGAACACCGACAGGATCGCGAAGAACGCCAGGAACCAGATGCCGCTCCACTTGACCGCGACGGCGCAGCCGAAGAGCACGCCCGCAGCGATCCGCCAGCCGCGCGGGCCCAGCCGGAAACCGAACGCCCCCACGTCGCCGGACGCCCGCACCCGGGCCCGGACGAGATCGCGGTCGACCACCAGGCAGGAGACGGCGGCGAGCACCAGCACCTGCAGGAAGATGTCGAGCAGGCCGATCCGCGACAGCGTGAACTGGAAGCCGTCGACCAGCAGCAGGACCCCGGCGAACAGCCCGACCAGGGTCGAGCCGGTGAGCCGGCGGGTGAGCCGGAACAGGAGGACGACGGCGATCGCCCCGGCCACGGCCGACGGGAACCGCCAGCCGAAGGAGTCCTTGCCGAACAGCAGCTCCCCGAGGGCGATGAACCACTTGCCCAGCGGCGGGTGGACGATGAAGGAGTAGCCGCGGTTGTACTCGTGGCCCCAGGTCAGCAGCTCCTCGGCCTGCGGCGGGTAGTACGCCTCGTCGAACAGCAGGCCCTTCGGATAGCTGATCCCCACCAGCCGGACGGCCAGCGCGACGGCGCCCAGCACCCCGGCGATGACCCAGGACGCGCGGCGGTCGGAGGGCAGCGACGGCACGACGTCCCGCTGACGACGCGGCGGTCGGGAGCGGGGGGCCCGGGGCGCCGGCCGGGGGTCGTGGTCGACCCGTCCAGGAGCCAGCACTGCCATGCAGTGAGCGTAATGACCGGGTGCTCGTGACAGGCTCGTCGTCGTGAGCGGACGGCTGGTGCTGGGCGGGGCGCCCCTGGGGCAGCCCGGGGACGTCGGTCCCCGGCTGCGCGCGGTCATGGCGACCGCCGACGTCCTCGCCGTCGAGGACACGCGGCGCCTGCACCGGCTCGCCGCCGACCTCGAGGTCACCTTCACCGGCCGGGTGGTCACCTTCCACGAGTCGGTGGAGCAGTCGCGACTGCCCGGGCTGCTCGACGCGCTGGCCTCCGGCGCCACCGTCCTGCTGCTCACCGACGCCGGGATGCCATCGGTGTCCGATCCCGGCTACACGCTGGTGCGGGCGGCCATCGACGCCGGGATCGACGTCACCTCGGTGCCCGGACCCTCCGCCGTCGTCACCGCGCTCGCGGTGTCCGGGCTGCCGGTGGACCGGTTCTGCTTCGAGGGCTTCCTGCCGCGGCGGTCGGGGGAGCGGCGGTCCACGTTCACCGCGCTGGCCGACGAGCGACGCACGATGGTGTTCTTCGAGTCGCCGCACCGGTTGGCCGACGCGCTGACCGACGCCGCCGCGGTGCTCGGGGACGACCGGCCGGCGGCGGTGTGCCGCGAGCTGACCAAGACCTACGAGGAGATCCGGCGCGGCGGGCTGGCCGAGCTGGCGGCGTGGGCGGCCGAGGGCGTGAAGGGCGAGATCACCCTCGTCGTGGCCGGAGCGCCCGAGCGGGTGGTGGAGATGTCCGGGCCGGAGCTCGCCGCCGCCGTCGCCGCCGAGGAGGCCGCCGGCGCCACGCGCAAGGACGCCATCCGCGCCGTCGTCACCCGGACCGGGCTGCCCAAGCGCACCGTCTTCGACGCCGTCGTCGCCGCCAAGACGCCCTGATTCCTACCCCCGACCCCTGCCCCTCCGCCGGTGTGCGCGCATCGGGGTGATGACGGCTCGATCGCCCCGATCAGCGCACACCCGCGTCGGTGAGCAAGGCGCGCAGCCGGGCGATCAGCCGAGCCGGGTCGCGCAGGTCGGCGGCCGTCACGAAGAAGACCCGCCAGCCCGCGGCGTGCAGTCGGTTCAGGCGCTGCCGGTCCCGGGCGAACTGACCCGGTTCCGCGTGCCACAGCCCGTCGTACTCGAGGGCCACGCGGAGTTCGGGCCAGGCGAAGTCGACCCGGGCGACGAACCCGTTGTCGTCGCGCACCGTGAACTGGGCGACCGGCGGAGGCAGCGGGCTGCGACCGACGAGCAGCCGCAGCCGGGTCTCCTGCGGTGACCCGGCCAGTCCGTCGGCGAGGGCGCAGGTTTGACGGGCACGAGTCGAGCCGGGCCCGCGACCGAGCGCGGCCAGGGACCGCACCTCGTCCAGATCGGCGAGACCCGCCGAAGCGAGCCGGTCCACGGCGACCACGCCGTCGTCGACGGGCAGCGAGGCGGCGAGCCGCACCGCCGTAGCGGCCGGAGATGTCACGGCGACTCCCCTGTGGCGGCGCACGTGCCCGGCGAGCAGCTCGGCCCGGCGGACGCGGACGCCGCGGATCCGGCGGGGATGCGACGAACGCGGCACCGTCAGCTCGACCTCATCGTCCGCGCCGGCCATGTCGACGCCCCACATGACAGCGGCACTGCGGCCCGTGACCACTGCACCCGGCACCACCATCGCGGCTGCTGCCCGCGCCATGAGGGCGTGGGAGACGGGGGTGTCCACGTGCACGTAGACGTCTGCGAACAAGCGACGCCACGCGGGCCCCCGCAGTTGGTTGGGCGTGAGGAGACCTCGTGCGACGACCGTGCTGCCGCGGAAGACGGTCCGCCGCAGCGGGAGCGGGACGGCTGCGACGGGAGGCACCCGGGGACGGTGCCTGATCCGCCTCTCACCGCGCTGACGTTGTCCACAGACTCGACTCGTCGGTGTGCGCTGGTCGTGGTGATGGGGGCGGCATCACCACGATCAGCGCACGGTCGCGCCGGGGTCAGAGCCAGCCGTTGCGCTTGAAGCCCCGGTAGAGCAGCACGCAGGCGCTGATGATGATCAGCCACACCATCGGATAGCCCCACCGCCATCCCAGCTCCGGCATGTGCTCGAAGTTCATGCCGTAGATGCCGGCGATCGCGGTCGGGACGGCGATGATGCCGGCGTAGGCCGAGATCTTCCGCATGTCCTCGTTGTCGGCCATCGAGGTCCGCGCCAGCGACGCCTGAAGGATCGAGGTCAGCAGCTCGTCGAAGCCGTTGACCTGGTCGCGCACCCGGATCGCGTGGTCGAGCACGTCGCGGAAGTAGGAGCGGATCGCGTCCGGGACGACGTCGATCGGCCGCTCGGCGAGCTTCTGCAGGGGCACCTCGAGAGGGGAGACCGCCCGCCGCAGGGCCATCAGCTCGCGCTTGAGCTGGTACAGCCGCCCGATGTCGTCGGTGCGCTCCGGGCTGAACACCGACGCCTCCAGCTCGTCGACGTCCTCCTCCACCGCGGCGGCCACCTCCACGAAGGTGTCCACGACGAGGTCGGCGACGGCGTAGAGCACCGCCGAGGAGCCGAGGCAGAGCAGGTCGCGCTGCTCCTCGAGGCGGTGCCGCAGCTCGGTCAGGGGATTGTGCTCCCCGTGCCGCACGGTGATCACGTACCGCTCGCCGACGAAGACCATCACCTCGCCGGTGTCGACCACCTCGCTGGTCGCCGTCAGCTCCTCGTGCTCCACGTACGTCGCCGTCTTGAACACCATGAACAGCGCGTCGTCGTAGCGTTCGAGCTTGGGTCGCTGGTGGGCGTAGACGGCGTCCTCGACGGCGAGCGGGTGCAGGTCGTAGCGCTCGGCGATCGCGCTCAGCTCGTCCTCGGTCGGCGCGAACAGCCCGAGCCAGACGAAGCCGTTGCGCTCCTCGGCCACGTGCAGCGCGTCCTCCGGTGCCACCGGCTCCTGCCGGCGGCCGTCCACGTACACCGCGCAGTCGACGACGGCGCCGACGCCGGCACGACGAGTGGGCGTCCGGGGCTGCCGGCCGGCCGGTCGCGGGCGCAGCGTGGGTGGCCCGCTCAGCGGCACCTCCGACGGCGGCTCGAGCGGGGCAGCGGGGGATGTCTCACCGGTCGTCATCGCGGCCCCTCCTGGATCTGTCCTCGGGCGGGTGCAGCGTAGGCGTGCGGTGCGCAGCGACCCGTGCGAACCTGCGGGGAGGGGCTGCGGGACCGTCGGCCCTCGACGCACGAGGAGGACACCGTGGCGGCAGGGACGCGACGGATCAAGTCCGTCGAGGACTCCATCCGCGACACCGACGAGCCGGAGCACCGGCTCAAGAAGCACCTGTCCGGCCTGGATCTCGCGGTCTTCGGCGTCGGCGTGATCATCGGGACGGGCATCTTCGTGCTCACCGGTGTCGTGGCCCGGGACCAGTCCGGGCCCGCCGTGGCCATCTCCTTCGTCATCGCCGGTGTGGTGTGCGGCCTGGCCGCGCTCTGCTACGCCGAGTTCGCGTCCACCGTGCCGGTGGCCGGGTCGGCCTACACGTTCTCCTACGCGACGTTCGGCGAGCTCGTCGCCTGGATCATCGGGTGGGACCTGGTGCTCGAGCTGGCGCTCGGGGCGGCGACCGTCGCGGTCGGCTGGTCGGGCTACCTGAATCAGCTGCTGGCCGACATCGGGGCTCCGCTCCCGGAGTCGATCGCCGGGGAGACGGCGAGGTTCAACATCCCGGCGATCGCCATCGTCGCCCTGATGACCGTGGTCCTGGTGCTGGGCATCAAGCTCTCGTCCCGGGTGACCGCGGTGATCGTGGTGATCAAGGTGGCCATCGTGCTGCTGGTCATCGCCGTGGGGCTCTTCTTCGTGAAGGCCGCCAACTACAGCCCCTTCGTCCCGCCGGCCCAGCCGGCCGAGGCCGGCGCGAGCGGCTGGGACGCACCGCTGGTCCAGACGCTGTTCGGCTTCAGCCAGGGCACGTTCGGCTGGGGCGGGGTGATGGCCGGCGCCGCGGTCGTGTTCTTCGCCTTCATCGGCTTCGACATCGTGGCCACCGCGGCCGAGGAGACGAAGGATCCGGGACGCGACCTGCCCCGGGGCATCCTCGGCTCGCTCGCGATCTGCACGATCCTGTACGTGGCGGTGTCGCTGGTGGTGGTGGGCATGCAGCGGTACAGCGAGCTCAGCGCCGACGCACCGCTGGCGGCGGCGTTCTCCGACGTGGGACTGCCCGTCTTCGCCACGATCATCTCCATCGGGGCGCTCGCCGGCCTGACGTCGGTGGTCATGATCCTGATGCTCGGCCAGTCGCGGGTGCTGTTCGCCATGAGCCGGGACCGCCTGCTGCCGCCCGGCCTGGCGGCGGTGCACCCGCGCTACGGGACGCCGTACAAGATCACCATCGGCACCGGCGTCTTCGTCGCGATCCTGGCCGCCGTCGCGCCGCTGGAGGAGCTCGCCAACCTGGTGAACATCGGGACCCTGTTCGCCTTCGTGCTGGTCTCCATCGGAGTGATCGTCCTGCGGCGGACGCGGCCGGACCTGCCCCGGTCCTTCCGGGTGCCGCTGATGCCGGTGCTGCCGATCGTCTCGGCGCTGGCCTGCCTCTGGCTGATGCTCAACCTGCCGGGCGAGACCTGGTGGCGGTTCGTGATCTGGATGCTGGTGGGGGCGATCGTGTACTTCGGCTACAGCCGCCGGAAGAGCCGGTTCGTGACCGAGGGCGGGCGGGAGGACGCGGGGGCCGCCAACGCCGCACGCAGGGACTGATCGTTCGCCCGGACGGGGGAGATCCACGCCGGTCGCTCCAGCAC
>NZ_POQU01000062.1 GCF_002938425.1 Blastococcus atacamensis
CCGCCCCCCGCATTCCCCCCAGGTGACGGACTGGAACGGCCGCCCCCTTCAGGGTCCCGGCCTGAGCGTGCGAAGGCCGGGGGGAAGGGGGTATTTCCTTCAGTCGTCGTAGAGCAGCGGCGGGCGCACCGGGTCGTTCGCGCGGGCCGCGGCGTGCAGGTCGCGCAGCCCTTCGACTCCCCGCACCGCGTACTCGCCGTCGAAGGACTGCAGCGCCAGCAGGGAGACCTCGTCCCCGTTCTCCAGGAGCAGCGACCCCCAGTACGACGTCCGGTCGAAGCGCACCGCCCGCACCGCCGTCCACGGCAGCACGTGGTGGACGACGACGTTGCGGATCCGCACCCCGGTGGCGTCGCCGTCGACGCGGGACCGGCCGAGGAACAGCACGCCCGCCGCCAGCACGACGCCGAGACCGGCGATGGCGACCTGGTCGACGACGCCGTAGTCGACCACGGTGTTCGTCGTCGACGGCAGCGAGAGGGCGACCAGGGCCATCACCACGACGACGACCGCGGCCAGGACGGCGAGCGCCAGCCGCAGGCGGCGCGGCACGATCGACACCGGGGCGGAGGGCTGAGGACCGGACACGCGACCATTCTCCCAGCCGGGCGCCCGGAGCGGACTGGCAGAGTGCCGGGACGTGGAGATCACCGGCACCCTGCAGCACGAGGCGTGGGAGTCCCGCAGCCTGCCCCCGGTCGAGCAGCTGCGGCCCGACCTGTGGTCGATCCCGGTGCCGATCCCGCACAACCCGCTCCGCTACGTCAGCACCTACGCGTTCGCGCTGGACGGCGGCGGCCTCGGCCTCATCGACACCGGCTGGGAGAGCGACGAGGGCTGGCGGGCGCTGACCGAGGGGCTTGCGTCGATCGGTGGTGGCATCGAGGACCTCCGCGGCGTCCTGGTCACCCACCTGCACTTCGACCACCTCGGCCTGGCGGCCCGCGTCCGCGAGGCCAGCGGCGCGTGGATCGCGATGCACCCGGCCGACGTCGACGCCGTCCGCCGGCTGACCACCACCGAGACGCAGGCCGCCGTCGACGGCGAGGTCGCGTTCCTCGTCGGTCTCGGCGCCCCGCGCGAGGAGGCGCTCAGCGACGTCGGGGGCGCGGAGAACCTGGCCGGCTTCCGCCGCATGGCCGTCGCCGACCGCTTGCTCGAGGACGGCGACCGGGCGGACTTCCCCGGCTGGGACCTGCGCGCCCTGCACACCCCCGGGCACACCCCCGGTCACCTGTGCTTCAGCGAGGAGCGCACCGGGTTGTTCTTCGCCGGGGACCACGTGCTGCCCAAGATCAGCCCGAACATCTCCACCAGCCCGGGGTCCGGGGCCGAGGGGGACCCGCTGGGCGACTTCCTGACCTCGCTGCAGGCGGTGCGCGACCTGGACCCCACCGAGGTGCTGCCCGCCCACGAGTGGCGTTTCCGCGGGCTGGCCGACCGCGTGGACTCGCTGACCGGCCACCACGAGCGCCGGCTCGCCGAACTGCTGGACGCGATCCGGGGGCATCCGCACGCGACGCCCTGGGACCTGGCCTCGCACCTCACCTGGTCGCGGCCCTGGGAGCAGTACGCGCGCCGCATGCGGATCTTCGCCGTGACCGAGACCGACGCCCACGTGCGGGTCCTGGCCCGGCGCGGCCTGGTCGTGAGCAGCGGCGGCCCGGTGCCGACGTGGACCGCGGCGGTCCGCTGAGCGCGGCCGACCTCGCCCGGCGGGTGCGCGCCGCTCCCCCACGGCTGGGCGGGACGCGCCTGGTCTGCGTCGACGGACCGGCCGGCTCGGGGAAGACGACGCTCGCCGGCCGCCTCGCCGCGGCTCTCCGGGCGGACACCGTCGTCCTCCACATGGACGACCTGTACGCCGGCTGGACGCTCACCGGCGCGGTCGCACGGCTCTCCGCGGGCGTGCTGCGGCCACTGGCCGACGGCCGCGCCGGGGCCTACCACCGCTACGACTGGACCGCGGGGCACTTCTCCCCCGAGCCGACGCCGGTGCCCGTTCCCGGCGTGCTCGTCGTCGAGGGGTGCGGCAGCGCCTCTCGGCCGGTGGACCCGTGGTCGAGCCTGCGCATCTGGGTCGAGGCCGATCCCGCCGTACGGCTGGCCCGCGGCCTGGCGCGGGACGGCGACCACCTGGTGACGGAGTGGCACCGGTGGCAGCGCACGGAGGCGGCGCACTTCGCGGCCGACCGCACCTGCGCCCGGGCCGACGCCGTTGTGGACGGCGGGGCGTGACTCCGCTCACCCGGGCGCGTCCGGACGGGGCTCCGACATCTCCCGTTAACCCCGGTCGCCCACCATGGAGGGCAACCGCTCGCGAGGGGGACACGTGACCGACACCGTCCGGGAACAGCCGGCCGAGGTGCTGCCGCTGGCCGGGTACACCGTGGCCGTCACCGCGGCCCGCCGCGCCGAGGAGCTGGGCGCGCTGCTGGACCGCCGCGGAGCGCGGGTGGTCCACGCCCCGGCCATCCGGATCGTCCCGCTGTCGGACGACACCGAGCTCGTCGCCGCAACGCGCCGGGTCCTCGAGGCGCCGGTCGACCTGGTGGTCGCGACGACCGGGGTCGGGTTCCGCGGATGGCTGGAGGCCTGCGAGGCCTGGGACCTCCCACTCGTGCAGCACCTCTCGGGCGCCCGGGTGCTCGCCCGCGGCCCCAAGGCGCGCGGGGCCATCCGCGGCGGTGGGCTGGTCGACGCGTGGTCCCCGGAGTCGGAGTCCTCGGCGGAGGTCCTCGCCCACCTGCTGTCCGGCGCCGAGGGCCCCCTGGCCGGACGGCGGATCGCGGTCCAGCTGCACGGCGACCCGCTGCCCGAGCTGGTGTCGGGGCTGCGGGAGGCCGGCGCCGACGTGCTGACCGTGCCGGTCTACCGCTGGGTCCTTCCCGAGGACGTCGGCCCCGTGCGCCGGCTGGTCGCCTCCGTGGTGGCGGGCGGGCTGGACGCCGTCACCTTCACCAGCGCTCCCGCCGCGGCCAGCCTGCTGCAGGTGGCCGAGGAGCTCGGGCACCGTGACGCCCTGGTGGCCGCGCTGCGGGAGCGGGTGCTGGTCGTCGCCGTCGGGCCGGTCACCGCCGGCCCCCTGGACGCCGCCGGCATCCCGTCGGCCCAGCCGGAGCGATCGCGGCTCGGCGCGCTGGCGCGCGAGGTGGTCGCGCGGCTCCCCGAGCGCGACCCGGTGCTCGCGGTCGGGCCGCACACCCTCCAGGTGCGGGGACACGCGGCCGTCGTCGACGACCGGCTGGTGGAGCTGCCTCCCGGCTCGCTGGCCGTGCTGCGCGAGCTGGCCCGCAGGCCAGGGCACGTCGTCGGCCGTCCCGACCTGGTCGCCGCCCTGCCCGGCGGCGGTGACGGGCACGCGGTGGAGATGGCCGTGACGCGGCTCCGCGCCGCGCTCGGGGTGCCGCTGGTGGAGACCGTGGTGAAGCGGGGCTACCGCCTCAAGGTCTGAGCGACATCTGCACACTCGCCCCCATCAGCGCCGCGACGGGGCGAGTGGGCAGATCTCGCCCCGGGGTCAGACGCGGCCCAGCGGCCGGCCGGGGCGCAGGTAGACGATCCAGGTGACGGCCACGCACACGACGTAGAAGGCGATGAACGCCAGGTAGGCGGAGTCGCCGGTGCCGGTGGTCATGAACGACTGCCGGAACGCCAGGTTGACCAGCACTCCCCCGAAGGCGCCGACCGCGCCGGCGATGCCGATGAGCGCCCCCGACATCCGCAACGCGCGACGGTCCGCGGCCTCCGCGCCCCCGCCCTCGGCCACCGCCTGCAGCGCCTGCGAGCGGAAGATCGCCGGAATCATCTTGTAGGTCGAGCCGTTCCCGAGGCCGCTGAGGACGAACAGCGTCACGAAGCCGACGACGAACAGCGGCAGCGACTCCAGCCGGCTCGCCGTCCACACCACCAGCGCACCGAGCGCCATCGCGACGAACGTCCAGCAGGTGATGAGCGCGCCCCCGAAGCGGTCGGCCAGCGATCCACCGAACGGACGGATGAGCGACCCCAGCAGCGGGCCGAGCCAGGTGAGCGAGGCGGCGGCCAGTGGCGTCGCGAAGGAGTCGGTGAACTGGTTCTGCAGCACCTGGCCGAACGCGAACCCGAAGCCGATGAACGAACCGAACGTGCCGATGTAGAGGAAGGCCATGATCCAGGTGTGGCGCTCACGGGCGGCCTCGCGCATCGCCTGCGGCTGGTTGCGCGCCATGGTGAGGTTGTCCATGAGCAGGACCGCGCCGACGGCGGCGACGACGATCAGCGGGACGTAGACCCACAGGACGATCCGGGGGTGCTCCGCGCCGGCGGTGGCCAGCACCAGCAGCCCGACGAGCTGGATGACCGGCACCCCGACGTTGCCCCCGCCGGCGTTCAGGCCCAGCGCCCAGCCCTTGAGCCGGTCGGGGTAGAAGGCGTTGATGTTGGCCATGGAGCTGGCGAAGTTGCCGCCGCCGACGCCGGCGAGGCAGGCGACGAACAGCAGGGTGCCGTAGTCGACGCCGGGCTCCAGGACGATCGCCGTCGCGACGGTGGGCACGAGCAGCAGCGCGGCGCTGACGATGGTCCAGTTCCGGCCGCCGAAGCGGGCGACGGCGAAGGTGTAGGGCAGCCGCACGAAGGCGCCCAGCGCGGTCGGCAGCGCGGTGAGCAGGAACTTGCCGGCAGGGTCGATGCCGAACACCGGCTCCGGCAGGAAGAGCACGAGCACCGACCACAGGCTCCAGATCGAGAAGCCCACGTGCTCGGAGAAGACCGAGAAGAACAGGTTCCGCCGGGCGACGGTCTTCCCGGTGCTCTCCCAGAACTGCGGGTCCTCAGGCCGCCAGTCGTCGATCCACCGCCCCCTCCGTTCCGGCGGTGCCGGCGCGACGGGAGCTGAGCTGGCGGACGGCGGGCGGGTGGGTGCGGCCATGGCGACGACGGTGACGGCCGACCGTTTCCCCGGCGTCGCCGCGCGGATGAACCCGTGTTCCGTTTCGCTCACCGACCGTGCCCCGCTGTGGTGAGGCCGCCGGTCACCGGCGTGCACCGTCCCACCTCCACCGGCGAAGATCGCGGGGTGAGTGCCGCCGAGGAGCCCGTCGAGCCGTCCGCCGTCCCGCCGTCGGCCGGCGGCCGCGCGCTCATCGAGGCCGGTTCCCCGGTGGCGGGCTCGATGAGCTCCGCCGCGGCTGCCGTCGTCTTCGAGCCGGCGACGGCGCGGGTAAAGGTGAACGACCGCTTCGCCGCGGTGCTGAGCACGGTCGCCGGCGACCTCGCCGAGTCGACCGGCCGGGAGCGCGTCCGCGCCGGAGCGGCGCTCGCCTTCGCCGTCGAGTACGCAGTGACCGTGCACCGCAACGGCCGGTCGATGCGCACCGACCGGTTCTTCCTCCCCCGTTCCGGCGGCCGGCCGGTCGCCGAGGAGCTCGCCGAGGCCGTGGTGTCCACCGCCCGCCGGTCGACCGACGAGCGGCGGGTCCGGCACCTGGGCTACCTGCTGGCCGAGGTGGCCGTGTCGGCCGACATCGACGCCGAGCTGGCCGGCCGGGCGCTGCTGCTGGCCGAGGAGCTCACCTGGCGGCAGCTGGCCCTCCTGGCCGCGGTCGGCCGACGCGACCGGGTCCCGCTGCCCATGACGCCGCTGGAGGACGAGCCGCGCGGCTGGACCGCCTGGGGTGCCCGCGAGGACGTGGCGGACCTGCAGCGCGCCGGTCTGCTCGACCCACCGCCGGCCCAGCCGCGCCCGGGTGGGGCCGCCCTCCCCCGGCTGCGTCCGGCCGATCTGCGGCTGACCCGCCGCGGCGTGCTCGTGCACCGGCTGCTGGTGCTCGAGGTGCTGCGCGACGAGGCGATCGCCGCCGCCCTGGCCGACCTGGGCCTGCCCCGCTCCTAGCTCCGCCGGCGCGCGACCAGCACGGTGTCCGGCACCGGATTGCCCGTCCGCTCCGCGGCTGCCGGATCCCGCTCCCGGGTCTCGGTGACGACGTCCCACTCCCCTGCTGCGAGCTGAGCGGCCACGTCCTCGGCCGTGTAGAGCGCCCCGGGATCGTGGGCGTGGTGCTGCCCGTGGCCCCACTGGTCCCCCATGAGGTGGCCGACCACCAGCAGGGTGCCCCCGGGTGCGACGGCGGCCGCGAGGCGGCGGAACACGGCGTCCCGGTCGGTCCAGCTCGCGTGCAGGTAGTGCGCGGTCACCAGGTCGAAAGCCCCGACCGCCGGCGACCAGGCGTCCAGGTCGGCGTGCACCCACTCGATCCGGTCGGCCAACCCACGGGCCCGGGACGCCACCGAGGCCCGCTCGAGGGCGATGGGCGAGAAGTCGACCGCGGTCACCCGCCAGTTCCGCTCGGCCAGCCACAGCGCGTCGCCGCCCTCTCCGCACCCGGCGTCCAGGGCGGTGCCCGGGGGCAGGCGGGAGGCCTCGACGACCAGCTGCCGGTTGGGCCGGCCGCTCCACACCGCCGGGTTGGCGCGGTACAGCTCGTCGTAGGACTCGCGGTCCGTAGCGCTCATGCCGCCACCTCCCGCCGCTGCGCCACCGCACGCCGGGCGTCCTCGGTGACCAGGTCGGCATTGATCATCGCGCCGGCCCGCAGGCCCGCCGCCGCGGCGGTCACCACCTGCGCGCCCAGATCCGCGATGTTGCCCGCGATCCACACGCCGGGCACCTCGGTGGCACCGGTGGGATCGGCCGGCACGACGCTGCCGACGACGACGCCGCCCATCTCCTGCTCCACCGCGTGCAGGCCCAGCGACTCCAGCACGCCGGCCCGCGCGGTGAACCGGGGCGCGACGACGACCGCGGCGCGCGGCACGACCTCTCCCGAGGCCAGGCGAACGCCGGTCAGCCGGTCGTCGGTGACCTCGATCGCGGCCACCTCGCCCTCCACCACCGGGATGCCCAGGGCGGCCAGTTGCTCGCCCTGCTCGGCGGACGGCTCGGGGGCGGTGTGCCGGAAGAAGACGACGTCCTCGCTCAGCTGCCGGAACAGCAGTGCCTGGTGCATGGCGTTCGGCCCGGTCGCGAGGATGCCGACGGCCTGGTCGCGCACCTCCCAGCCGTGGCAGTACGGGCAGTGCAGGACGTCGCGCCCCCAGCGCTCGGCCACGCCGGGCAGGTCGGGCAGCTCGTCCACCAGCCCGGTGGTGACCAGTAGCCGCCTGGCCGAGACCTCCCGTCCGTCCTCCAGCGCCACCCGGAAGCCCGCGGCCTCCCGCCGGGCGGAGCGCACCGTCCCGTCGGCCACCCGGCCGCCGTAGCCGGCCAGCTCGGCGCGGCCGTCGGCGAGCAGGTCGGCCGGTCGCGCGTCCTCCCGCCCCAGGTAGTTGTGCACCCCGGAAGCCGGTGCGTTGCGCGGCTCGCCGGCGTCGACTACCAGAACCGTGCGCCGCGACCGCGCCACGGCGACGGCTCCACTGAGGCCGGCGGCGCCGCCGCCGACCACCACCACGTCGTAGTCCTCGTCCATGCCGCCACTGTTCCCCGGACGAGCCGGTCTGGCAATCATCCTTGCCGGAATGGCAAACTGGGCGACATGACCGACGACGACGTCCTGCAGAACGTGGGACCGCGCCTTCGCGCCCTGCGCCAGGAGAACGGCGCGACTCTGACCGACCTCTCGGAGACGACGGGCATCTCGGTGAGCACGTTGTCGCGGCTGGAGTCGGGGCAGCGCCGACCCACCCTGGAACTGCTGCTCCCCCTGGCCCGCGCCCACGGCGTGGCCCTCGACGACCTGGTGGACGCACCCGGCCCGGCCGATCCACGGGTGACCGCGCGCCCGGTGCAGCGCGACGGCATGACCCTGGTGCCGCTGACCCGGCAGGCCGGCGGCCTGCAGGCCTACAAGATGGCGCTCCCACCCCGCTGGCGGGTGGAGGGCACCGAGCAGAAGGCGCACGACGGCTACGAGTGGCTCTACGTGCTCTCCGGGCGCATCCGGCTGCTCCTGGGGCAGCGCGACTTCGTGCTCGGCACCGGCGAGGTGGTGGAGTTCGACACCCGGGTGCCGCACGCCTTCTCCAACCCGTTCCCGGAGCCCGCCGAGGGGCTGGCGCTGTTCGGCCCGCAGGGCGAGCGCATGCACGTCCGCGCCCGACCGGCGGACCGGGCGCAGCCCTAGCCTGACCGGCGTGGACTGGTCGGCGTACGCATCGTTCCTCGCCCTCGCGGTGCTGCTCGCCCTGGTCCCTGGGGCGGACTTCACCGTGGTCGTCCGCAACGCGCTCGTCGGCGGCCGCGGCCGGGGCTGGTGGTGCGCCCTCGGCGTCACGACCTCCAACGTCGTGCAGGGGGCGGCCGCGGCGACCGGTCTGGCAGCGGTGGTGGTGCGCGTCGAGCCGCTGTTCCAGGCCGTCCGCTGGGCCGGCATCGCCTACCTCGCCTGGCTGGCCGTCTCCGCGCTGGTCTCGGCGGCGCGGGGCTCCTACCCGGCACAGGCGGACGGCGCCCCCGTGCCCGGAGCGGCGCGGGCCGGCTGGCGCCAGGGATTCCTGTCCAACATCACCAACCCGAAGGTGCTGGTCTTCTACCTCGCCGTCCTGCCGCAGTTCCTGGGGCCCGGCACTCCGATCGGCGTGCTGCTCCTCTACTCGCTCACCCACGCCGTCGTCGGGCTGGTCTGGCTCGTGCTGCTGGTGGCCGGCGTGGCCCGGGCGCGTCGCTGGCTGTCGCGCCGCCCGGTCCGGCGGGCGCTGGACGGCCTCACCGGGGTCGCCCTCCTCGGCTTCTCCGTGCGCCTGGTCACCGAGCGCGGCTAGACCTCCACCACCAGGTTCCCGTCCACCTCGCGCACCGGGTGCACACGGATGGGCGTCGCGCCGCTGGTCGAGGAACCGTCGGCCCAGCGGTAGGCGTACTGGTGCAGCGGGCAGAGCAGCACGTCGACGTCGGTCTGCCCGTCGGCCAGCGGACCGCCGGCGTGCGGGCAGGCGGCCTGGGTGGCGTGCAGCGAGCCGTTCCGGAGCCGGAAGACCGCGATCTGCACCCCGGCGGCGACGAACGTCCGCCCCTCCCCCGGCGGCACGTCCTCGACCCGGCCCACCACGACGCCGGTCGTCGTCGTCATCTCGGTGACGCTCATCGGACCGGCACCTTCGGCAGCGCGATCAGCGGCAGCGCCGGCCGGAACTGGCCAGGGGTGGCCGGTTCCCTCGCGTCCTGCCCCCAGGGATCGGTGTAGGCGTCGATCGACCGCTGCATCCCGGCGTCGAGGTCGGCGCAGATGCCCTCGCTGTCCTCCAGGAGCACCGCCTTGATCTTCTCCAGCCCGACGCGGGGCACGAAGTCGTAGGTCCGCTCGAGCCAGTTCGCGTTCTCCCGGTAGTACTGCATGAACCGGCCGGCCAGGGTCATCACCGCGTCCCGACCCTCGACGGTCGCCAGCAGGTCGCCCTTGCGGATCGTAGCCCCGGCGGCGCCGCCGACGTAGACCTCCCACCGGCCGTTGCCGATCGCCACGACCCCGACGTCCTTCACGTACGCCTCGGCGCAGTTGCGCGGGCACCCGACCACGGCGAGCTTCATCTTCGCCGGGCTCTCGATGCCCTGGAACCGGGTCTCCAGGTCGATGCCCAGCTGCGTGGAGTCACCCAGGCCGAACCTGCAGAAGTCCGATCCGACGCAGGTCTTCACGGTGCGGAAGCTCTTGCCGTAGGCGTACCCCGACGGCATGCCCAGGTCGCTCCACATCGCCGGCAGGTCCTCCTTGCGGACGCCGAGCAGGTCGATCCGCTGGCCACCGGTCACCTTGACCATGGGCACCTCGTACTTCTCGGCCACCTCGGCGATCCGGCGCAGCTGCGCCGGGGTGGTCACGCCGCCCTTCATCTGCGGGACGACGGAGAACGTGCCGTCGCGCTGGATGTTGCCGTGGACGCGGTCGTTGATGAACTCGGCGTCCTTCTCCGGGATGTAGTCGGAGCCCCAGATCATCTTGAGCAGGGAGGTGAGCCCCATCTTCGACCTCGCGTCGTCCTTGCCGCCGGGCCCGAGCGTGGCGAAGACCGCCGACACGCTGCGCAGGTCGTGCTCGCGGATGGCGCGCATCAGCTCCGGCTTCGGCATGGGGATGCCTGGCACGTAGTAGGAGGCGGCCGGGTCCTCGGCGAGGTCGCCGTCGGCGGCCCACTCCACGATCTGCTTGACCAATGACTTGCACGAGCCGCAGCCCTTGCCCGCACGGGTCCGGTCCATGACCTCGCCGACGCTTCCGCACCCGGCGGACACCGCCCCGCAGATGTCGCCCTTCGAGACGCCGTTGCAGTTGCACACCTGCGAGTCGGCGGGCATCTCCGCGACCGACAACATCCCCGAGGCCGACCCATCCCCGCCGGAGAGGTCGACCAGCAGCCGGATCCGCTCCTCGGGCAGCGGGGCGCCGCGGTCGAAGGCCTGGGTCAGGAAGGCGACCTTGCGGGTGTCGCCGAGCAGCGTCGCGCCGATCAGCCTGTCGTCGCGGATCACCACCGACAGGTGCACGCCCCGCTTGGGCTCGGAGATGACCAGGAACTCGTCGTCGTCCCGCTCCGGGGTGCTCACCCCCATGACGGCGACGTCGACGCCGGCGACCTTGAGCTTCGTCGCCGTGCGGCTGCCGGAGTACTCGGCCTCCGGATCGGTGCCGGTGAGGACGTCGGCCAGCACCCGGGCGTGCTCCCAGGCGGGGGCGACCAGGCCGTAGACCGATCCGCGGTGCTGGGCGCACTCGCCGATCGCGTAGACGTCGGGGTCGTCGGTGCGCAGCTGGTCGTCGACGACGATCGCCCGCTCGACCTCCAGGCCCGAGCGGACCGCGACGTCGGTGTGCGGGCGGACGCCGGCGGCCACCACGAGCAGGTCGCAGTCCAGCCGTCGGCCGTCCTTGAGCACCACGCCCTGGACGCGGTCGGTGCCCAGCACCTCGCTGGCCAGGACGTCGAGGTGCACGGTGATCCCCAGGGACTCGACGCTCTTCTTGAGGATCGCGCCCGCCTCCGCGTCGAGCTGGGCGTTCATCAGCCACGGCATGGCGTGCACCAGGTCGACCTGCAGCCCGTGGCCCTGCAGCGCCCGGGCCGCCTCGAGCCCGAGCAGCCCACCGCCCATGACCACGGCCCGCGTGCAGGTGCCGACGGCGGCGAGCATCGCGCGCGTCTCGTCGATGGTGCGGAAGCCGTGGACGCCGGGCAGCAGCTCGCCGTCGTCCGTGCGGATGCCGGTCATCGGCGGGATGAACGAGTAGCTGCCGGTGGCCAGCACCAGGTGGTCGTAGGGCGTGACGCTCCCGTCGGCGGCGTGCACCTGCTTGGCGGCGGCATCGATCCGCTCCACCCGGACCCCGGCCCGCAGGTCGATGCCGTTGTCGCAGTACCAGTCGTGGGAGTTGAGCACGATGTCGTCCTCGTGCGACTCCCCGGCCAGAACCGGGCTGAGCATGATCCGGTTGTAGTTGCCGTGCGGCTCGTCGCCGAAGACGGTGATGCGGAACTGCTCGCCACCACCGCGCTCGAGGACCTCCTCCACGAAGCGCGCGCCGGCCATGCCGTTGCCCACCACGACCAGCCGGCCGCGGGAGTCCAGCTCCTCGTCCAGGTGCAGTGCCGTGGCGCCGGCCGGCCGGGCCCCGAGGATCGCGGTCATCAGACCTCCACCAGACCCAGGTCGACCACGATCTCGCCGACGACGCCCTCGGGTGCCGCGGCGTGCAGCTCCACCACCGAGCCGCCGGGCAGGTCCTCGACCACCCGCAACGGCACGTGGGTGTCCGCCTTCGCCCCGATGGGGAACCAGCGCATCGGCTCCCCGTCGCGCACCAGCAGCACGTAGACCAGCTCGCCGGTGGCGTTGCCGCCGCGGAAGTACAGGGCCTGGGCGCTGCAGCCGGCCGGGACCGTGTAACGCAGAGCCGGGTCGACGGGGCCGGGCTTGGCCAGGCCCTCGCCGGTGATAGGGAAGACGCCTTGCAGGAAGCGGGGTGTGCTCTTCACGGGAGTTCTCCTGGTTCCGGGACGGGCGGACGTCGAGCGGGCGGGCGGGTGCGGCACGGACGGGATCGGGGTCCGGTGGGCCCGCGGCTCGGGCTGCGTGGCCGCGGGCGGGGGCGGAACGCGTTCCGCCGGACCGCCGACCCGGGAGACGGCGACCGCGCACACCTTGAAGGCCGGCATTTTCGACGTCGGGTCGAGCGCACCGGCGTCGGTGAGCGCGTTGGCGCTGGCCCCGCCACCCCAGTGGAAGGGCACGAAGACCACGTCGGGCCGGATGGTGTCGGTGACCGAGGCGTGGAAGCGGGCCCGCCCGCGGCGGGTGCGGAGCTCGACGGCGTCGTCCTGCTCGATGCCGAGGCGTCGGGCGAGGTCGGGGTGCAGCTCGGCTCGGGGCGTCGGCGCGACCATCTGCAGGCTCCGCGACCGGCGGGTCTGGGTGCCCGACTGGTACTGCGCCAGCACCCGGCCGGTGGTGAGGACCAGCGGGTACTCGGCGTCGGGCCGCTCGTGCGGGTCGACGTGCTCGACCCGCAGGAACCGGGCACGGCCGTCGGGCGTGGCGAAGCGCTCGCTGAACAGCCGCGGCGAGCCGGGGTGGGTCTCGTCGGGGCAGGGCCAGAACACACCCTGCTCCTCGTCGATGCGCCGGTAGCTGATGCCGGAGTAGTCGGCCGTTCCCCCGGCGCTGGCCCGCCGCAGCTCCTCGAACACGGTCTCGGGATCGCCGCTGAAGCCGTCCACCCCGAGCCGGTCCGCGAGCGTCGCCAGCAGCTGGAGGTCGTCGGGGACCCCGGACGGCGGATCCAGAGCCCGGCGGCGGCGGAGGACCCGGCCCTCGACGTTGGTCATCGTCCCGGCCTCCTCGGCCCACATGGCGCTGGGCAGCACGACGTCGGCGAGCTCGGCGGTCTCGGAGAGGAAGAAGTCGCTCACGACGAGGAAGTCCAGGTCGCGCAGCCGGCTGACCACCCGGCGGGCGTCCGGCGCGGAGACCGCGACGTTGGAGGCCAGCACCAGCAGGGTGCGCACCCCGCCGTCGGTACCGAGGGCGTCGAGCAGTTCGAAGGCGCTCCTCCCCGGCAGCGGGAGGTCGTCGGGGTCGACGCCCCAGACGGCGGCGACGTGCGCGCGGGCCGCGGGGTCGGACAGGGACCGGTAGCCGGGCAGCTGGTCGGCCTTCTGCCCGTGCTCCCGGCCGCCCTGCCCGTTGCCCTGCCCGGTGACGGTGCCCCAGCCGCTGCCCCGCCGTCCGGGCAGGCCGAGGGCGAGGGCGAGGTTGATCCACGCCTGCGCGGTGTCGGTGCCGCTGCGGTGCTGCTCGGCACCACGGGCGGTGAGGACCATGGCCCGTCCTGCCCGGGCGAGGGCGAACGCCGTGCGCCGCTGGTCGGCGACCGGCACACCGGTGAGGCGCTCCACGCGGTCGGGCCAGTAGGCGGCGACGCCTGCCTTGACCGCCTCGAAACCGGTGGTGCGCGCCGCGATGTACTCGTCGTCGACCAGCCCTTCGGCGATGGCGATGTGCAGCAACCCGTTGGCCAGGGCGAGGTCGGTGCCGGGCAGCGGCTGCAGGTGGAGTGCGGCGTTCCGGGCGGTGGCGGTGCGCCGCGGGTCGACGACGATGTGCTGGGCGCCGCGCTCCCGACCGGCGTCGAACCACTGCATGGCCGGCGGCATGGTGTCGGCCGGGTTGCTGCCCACCAGCACCACGACGTCTGCCTCGGCGATGTCGGCGAGCGGGAACGGCAGCCCGCGGTCCAGGCCGAAGGCGCGGTTGGCCGCGCCCGCCGCCGAGGACATGCAGAACCGGCCGTTGTAGTCGATGGCGCTGGTGCGCAGCGCGACCCGGGCGAACTTCCCGAACTGGTAGGCCTGCTCGTTGGTCAGCGACCCGCCGCCGAAACAGCCGACGGCGTCCCGGCCGTGGGCGGCCTGGGTCCGCCGGACGGCGGCGACGACGGCATCCAGGGCCGCCTCCCAGGTGCCCTCCACCAGCGGGCTCGATCGGTCACCGGGGACGGCCCGCACGAGCGGGCGGGTGAGCCGCTCCGGGTGGTCGAGCAGCTCGACCGACGACCACCCCTTCGAGCAGAGGCCGCCGCGGTTGGTCGGGAAGTCCAGTGGCACGAGGGTCGCCGGGCGGTCCCCCGCGGTCACCGCCATGCCGCACTGCAGCGAGCAGTAGGGGCAGTGCGTGTTCGTCGTCCGCAGCGTGCGCACGCCGGAGCCGGTGGTGGGCGGCGAGGCGGGGGCGGACACGGGGACCAGCGTGGGTCGCGGGCGTTTCACGGCGTCGACCCCGAGGTCAACGCTGGGTTCCGTTCACCTCACAGGGGGGCACCGGTGACGGTGCGCCCCTGGACACGCAGGATGGGGGTCCCCGGAAGAGCGCAGGGAGGAACCGTGACCGAGCCCGACGAAGGCGCAGATCCCGACAGCCCCGAGGGGCGTGGCGGGGCCGCGAGCGTCATGCCGGCGGCGGCGCCGGGCTCGGGCCGCGCCGGGCTGGACCGCCGCCGGATCCTCGGCGCGGCCATCGAGTTCATCGATCGCGACGGGCTCAACGCGCTGACGATGCGCCGCCTGGGGGCGCACCTGGGCGTGGAGGCGATGGCCCTCTACCGCTATGTGCCGGGCCGCGAGCAGCTCCTCGACGGCGTGGTCGAGTCCGTGATCGACGAGCTCTACGGCGATCCCGACGTGCACCTGAGCGCCTCGCACGGCTGGCAGGACTACCTCCAGCGCCTCGCCCACGGGGTGCGGCGGATCGCGCTGGCCCACCCCGAGGTCTTCCCGCTCGTGGCCACCCGGCCGCCGGCCGCGCCCTGGGTGCGGCCGCCGCTGCGGAGCCTGCGCTGGGTGGAGTCCTTCCTCGACGCGCTCATCGACAGCGGCTTCTCCGAGGAGTCCGCGGTCGCCGCCTACCGGGCGTACTCCAGCTTCCTGCTCGGTCACCTGCTCCTGGAGGTGTCCCAGAAGGGCGTGAAGATCAGCCCGGACGACCAGCCCGAGGGCGTTCCTGCCGCGGCGGAGAGCACTGACCTCAGCGCCTACCCCACGGTCGTCCGCCTCGAGCCCCTGCTCTCCTTGGACGAGTCGGCGGCGGAGTTCGAGGAGGCCCTCGAGAACCTGCTCGGGCGGCTGGAGATCGTTCTCCGCGAGGGCCGGACCCCGCGGCGCGCGGATCCCCGCACCTAAACGCGAAGGCTGCCGTTTACACCGTAAATCGCCGGGCACGGCCAAGGACGGCGCGCGACCGGGAGGGACTTCCTCCGGCAACGCGAACGCCGTCCGACTCACCCCAGCGAGGAGCGCACGTGATCACCGAGCAGCAGATCAGCACCATCATCGGCAGCACCGCCGTCGGCCCCGACGGCAAGCTGGGCACCGTCGGCGAGGTCTACCTCGACGACGAGACCGGCCGCCCCGAGTGGGCCACGGTCCGCACCGGCCTGTTCGGCACCAAGGAGGCCTTCGTCCCCCTGGCGCAGGCAGACCTCTCCGGTTCCGAGATCCGGGTGCCCTACGACAAGAACACCGTGAAGAACGCGCCGCACATCGACTCCGAGGGCCACCTCTCCCCGACCGAGGAGACCGAGCTCTACCGCTACTACGGCCTCCAGGACGGCGCCGGCGCCGTGGACACGACCACCGTCGACACGACCGCCGTGGACACGACCGCCGTGGACACCGTGGCCGGCACCACCGGGAACGAGCACGGGACCGTCGGGCACGACACCTCCGGCCCGACCACCGACAGCGCCATGACCCGCTCGGAGGAGCAGCTCCGGGTGGGCACGCAGCGGGTGGAGACCGGCCGCGCGCGGCTGCGCAAGTACGTCGTCAGCGAGAACGTCACCGAGACCGTGCCGGTGTCCCGCGAGGAGATCCGCGTCGAGCGCGAGCCGATCACCGACGCCAACGTCGGCAACGCCCTCGACGGCCCGGCCATCTCCGAGGAGGAGCACGAGGTCGTCCTGCACGCCGAGCGCCCCGTCGTCGCCAAGGAGGCCGTGCCGGTCGAGCGCGTGCGCCTGGACACCGAGACCGTCGCCGAGACCGTCACGGTCGACGAGCAGGTCCGCAAGGAGCAGATCGAGCTCGACGCCGACGACACCACTCGCGGCGTCTGAGCCACCCCGCACTGCCCGCGGGAGCGTTCCGCCGCGGCGGCACGGACCAGGTCCGTCCCGTCGCGGCGGAGCGCCTCGCCCCCACGACCGGGGAACCCCACCGCGCCACCATCCCGAGGAGCACACCCGTCTTGTCCACTCCAGGCTCCGCATCCGGCGACTCCGCCGGCCTCCGCAGCGAGGGCGCGCACTCCACCAGGGGAGCCGCTCGCGACGCCGTCGACGCCCAGCGCTCCCGCTACGGCGGCATCAAGTGGGGGGCGGCCTTCTTCGGCTGGCTGTCCGCGAACGGCCTCGCCGTCCTGCTCGTCGCGCTGCTCAGCGCAGCCGGCGTCGCCATCGGCCTCACCCAGGGCGTCCCCTCCACCGACGAGGCCACCCAGGAGACCAGCACCATCGGGATCGTCGGCGGCATCGTGCTGCTGGTGATCCTGTTCCTCGCCTACCTCGCGGGTGGCTACGTCGCCGGCCGGATGTCCCGCTTCGACGGCGTGCGGCAGGGCATCGCCGTCTGGGTCATCGGCCTGCTCGTCGTGATCGCCCTCGCCGTCGCCGGCGTCGTGTTCGGCTCGCAGTACAACGTGCTGCAGCAGCTGAACCTGCCGCGCATCCCGATCGACGAGGGCACCGCGACCACCGGCGGCATCATCGCCCTGGTCGCCGTCCTGCTGGTCACGCTGCTGGGCGCGATCCTCGGCGGCAAGCTCGGCGAGCGCTTCCACCGCAAGGTCGACCGCGCCGGCTTCGACGCCTGACCCACGCCGCACCCCCGACGGGGGCCGTCCCTCCCGGGGCGGCCCCCGTCCGCGTTCGGGCACGTGGTCTGATCCAGGAGTGACACAGGGACCGGTCGTCCGCCGCGTCGACGACCCCGACGAACCCGGCCCCGACGTCCGGGTGGCCGAACAGCGCGACGTCCCGGCGATCGCCGCGACGCTGACGGTCGCGCTGGCCGACTCGCGCTGGACCCGGTGGGCCCTGCCCGACGACGGCCGGATGCAGCGGCTCACCCGGCTGAACGAGCTGGACGCCGCCCACCGCGGGGTCGCGACCGGCACCGCATGGGTGACCGAGGACCTCGACGCCGTCGCCGTCTGGGAGCCACCGGCCGGGGCTTCCGGCACGCGCCCACTGCCCGAGGACGTGCGGAGCGCCCTGGCCCGGGAACTTCCCTACCTCGGCTCCGGTCGCGCCCGCGTGGTCGCCGAGACCGAGGCGCTGGTGACCGCGGCGCTCCCGGACGAGCCGCACTGGCGGCTGCGGCACCTCGGCGTGCGGCCGTCCTCGCGGCGCCGGGGGCTCGCCGCCGCCGTGCTGGCTCCGGTGCTGGTGCGCTGCGACGCCGAGAAGACCCCGGCCGCGGTGGCGGTGTTCAGCTTCGCCAACGTGCGCTTCCTGCGCGGCTTCGGTTTCCAGCCGACCGGGACGACGCGGACCACCGACGACGAGCTGCCCCTGTGGGTGCTGGTCCGCGAACCGCTGTCCCTGCGCTGATCCGCCCACCGAGAGGACCCCGTGCCGAGCCCCGTCAGCCGACTGCTGCCCCCGCTGTTCCGCCTGCTCGGCTTCCGCCGGGAGTTCGACGACCCCGAGGCTCTGCTGCGGGGGGTCCGTGAGCGACTGGTGCGGCCGGTGCCGTACGGACCTCCGCGTCGACTGCGCGGCGTCGACATCGAGCGCGACGTCGACCACGAGAGCGGCTGGCCGGTCTACCGGGTCCTCCCCCGATCGCAGCCGGCGACCCGGGCCGCGGTCTACCTGCACGGCGGCGCCTGGGTGAACCAGATCCATCCGCTGCACTGGCGGCTGGTCGCCGGGCTGGCCGCCCGCAGCCGCACCGCGATCACGGTCCCGATCTATCCACTGGCGCCGCTGGGCACCGCCGCGACGGTGGTCCCCGCCGCCGCCGACCTGATCGCCGGGCTGATGGGCCGGTACGGCGCCGACCAGGTCACCGTCCTGGGCGACTCGGCCGGAGGTCAGATCGCCCTGTCCGCCGCGCTGCTGCTGCGCGACCGTGGTGTGCCCCCGCTGCGCCGGACGGTGCTCATCTCGCCGGCGCTCGACCTCACCCTCGACAACCCCGAGATCGACCTCGTCGAGCCGACCGATCCCTGGCTGGCGCGCCCTGGGACCCGAGCGGCGATCGAGCTGTGGCGGGGCGACCTGCCGCTCACCGATCCCGTGGTCAGCCCGCTGTTCGGCGACCTGGCGGGGCTCGGCCCGCTGACCGTCTTCAGCGGCACCCGCGACATCACCAGCCCGGACACCCGGCTGCTGGTCACCCGCGCGCGGGCCGCCGGGGTGCCGGTCGACCACCACGAGGAGGCCGGACTCGTCCACGTGCACCCCCTCCTGCCGGTCCCGGAGGGCCGACGGGCACGAGCACTGCTCGCCGACGTGCTCGCCGGTTGACGCTCGCGAGTGGGCGGTCGGACACCCCGGACCGCCTGCCTCCTGTGCAGACCGGACACGACGCGGTCCGCGCCGCCTACGACGCGGTCGCCGAGGACTACGCCGTCCTGCTGCGCGGGGAGCTCGCCGGGAAGCCCCTGGACCGGGCACTGCTCGCGACGTTCGCCGAACTGGTCGAGGACGGCCCGGTGCTGGACGCGGGTAGCGGACCGGGACGGATCGCCGGGCACCTGGCCTCGCTGGGGGTGGACGTCAGCGGCATCGACCTCTCCCCCGGCATGGTCGCCGTCGCCCGTCGTGACCATCCGATGCTCCGCTTCGACGTCGGCTCGCTGACGGCACTCGAACTGCCCGACGCCTCGTTCGCGGGGGTCGTGGCCTGGTACTCGCTCATCCACCTGCCGCCGGAGCAGTTGCCTCTCGCGGCCGCGGAGCTGGCGCGGGTGCCCCGGCCCGGCGGCGCGCTGCTGACGGCCTTCCAGGTCGGGGACGAGTGCGTGCGCCTGGACCGGCCCTACGGCCACGACGTCGAGCTGCACGCCTATCGCCTCCACCCCGGCCGGGTCGCTGACGTCCTCGGTGCGGCCGGCCTGCCGGTCATGGCCCGGACCGTCCGCGAACCGGGACCGCAGGAACGCACGCGCCAGGCTTATCTGCTCGCCCGGCGGGCCGGCTGAGTCATTCCCAGGAACCGCGCTGCTTCTTCAGCTGTCCGCGCTGCTTCTTGGCCGAGATGCGCCGCTCCTGGGAGCCCTTGGTCGGCTTGGTCCGCCGCCGCGCCGCAGGCGGGGGTGCCAGCGCGGCGCGGAGCACCGCGGCCAGCCGCTCCCGCGCGGCCTGACGGTTGCGCAGCTGCTGGCGGTGCTCGCTGGCCGCGATGGTCAGGACGCCGTCGACCAGGCGGGAGCCGAGCCGGGACGCCAGCCGGGCGCGCTGCGGATCGGTCAGGCCGGGGATGTCCAGCGGTTGGACCGACAGCTCGACCCGGGAGTCGGCGGTGTTGACGCCCTGCCCGCCCGGACCCGACGACCGGGAGAACCGCCAGGAGAGGAGGCCCGCCGGCACGACCAGCGACCCGGTGACGGGCAGGTCACCGGAGGCGTCGTCGAGGGCGGGCACCCGACCAGTCTGGCCGACGACGGGTCGGCGCTCGCAAGAGCGGGGTTTCCGGGGTCCTGCGGCACCACGGAACCCCGCCGACCCGCTCTCGCCGGCAGTCAGCCGTCCGCGCCCGGCGTGCCCGGCGCCAGGTGCTCGGCGGTCCATCTCGGCACCTGCTCCGCCCACTCCGCGCGCTCCTCGAGGAGGAGCCGGCGCCAGGTGAGCGCACGCTGCAGCGGCGCGACTCGCAGCGCCAGGTCGCACTGCTCGCGCAGCTCGCCGGCGTTCTCCAAGTCCAGCCACTGGTCGAGATAGGCGTCCCGCAGCCGCACCAGCGCGGGGTCGCCGGCGGGCAGCTCCAGCACCCGGGCCGCGAAGCGCAGCGCTACCAGCAGGACCAGGAACGGGTGCGCCACCGAGGCATCGCCCCAGTCGAAGAACCGGTGCCGACCGTCCCCGACGAACACGTTGGCGTCGTGCAGGTCGTCGTGCTGCACCGACGCCGGCACGCCTCCGTCGGCGAGCTCCCGGCAGGCCTGCGCGTAGGACGCCAGGTCGGAGACCACCCGGGCCCGCACGTCCGGCTCGATGCCGTCGGGGCGGCCGACCCCGAGCGCGACGTCGTCGACCAGCAGGTCGGCCACCAGCGCGGGCAGCCGCTCGGGCCGGTGGTCGGGCACCCCGAGGCGCACCAGCGCCTCGGCGTGCGGCGCGATCGCCACCCGCATCCGCGCGTGGTCGACGAGCATCGTCTCCCAGGCGGCGGCGTCGTCCGAGCCGGCCTCCCGCAGCGTCCGGCCGCCGTCGGGCAGGAGCAGGAGCCGGCGCCTCGGCTCGACCGCCAACGGCACGAGGACGTGGTCGGGCACCCAGCGGCCGAGCGCCTCCGCGAGCAGCGGTTCCTGCGCCGAACCGGGCCCGACGCTCTTCAGCCACACCGCACTCCCGCCCTGGAGCGGCAACCGAAAGGCGGTCGACCACGACCGCACGTGCGGCTGCTCCGGCCCCCCGGCGAGCGCCCGGCCCGCGCGGCCCAGCTCCTCGACCGCCCACGCCAGGGCACCGGACCGCCAGTTCGGATCGCGCCAGGTGCGCATGCCCGTGGTGGAGGTGATCACCGGCCGACCCTGGGAAACGACGTCGTCCCCTCGCCGTCAGGCGGGGACGGGATCGGCTCCACCCGCGGCGCCGGGGCGGCAGCGGACGAGGCGACGCACGGTGAGCCAGGAGCCGCGCAGGGCGCCGTGGGTCTCCAGCGCCTCGATCGCGTACGCGGAACAGGTGGGCGTGTACCGGCAGCACGGGCGCCGCTTCGGGCTGATCTCGCGCTGGTAGTACCGGACCGCGGCCACCAGCCGGGCGGCGGCACCGGCCCCCTCCTGCCCGGCGCGGATGGCCGGCAGCGACCGCGGAGCCACCAGCATCAGGTCCATGCCGCACCCCACGGCGTTGGCCAGGCAGCAGCCGGTGTTGAGGAAGAGCAGGTCCCGCAGGCAGGAGTCGTCGCGTCTGCCGTAGCCCCGCGGCGGGCCGTAGCCCCGCCCGTACCCCGTGCCGTAGCCGCCGTACCCCCGACGGGGACGCCGGCGCCGCGGACCCCAGCCACTGCTCCAGATGAAGACCATGGCTGGCAGGTACCGCGCACGGTCGGCGGCCATGCGTGACCCGCCAGCCGCACTGGCCGCAGGACGACGATCAGCTGGGCTGATCGTGGAGGGTCCTGGCTCACGACCAGTGGTGAGCCAGGACCCCGAACGATCAGGTCACCTGATCATCAGCGCGCCCGTCAGAGGATCGGGGTGCCGCCGGTGACCGCCACCCGGGCGCCCGACACGTAGGACGCCTCGTCGCTGGCCAGCAGCACGTAGACCGGCGCCAGCTCGGCCGGCTGCCCCGCGCGGCCCAGCGGCGCCTGCTGCCCGAACTTCTCGACCTTCTCCTCGGGCATGGTGGCCGGGATGAGCGGCGTCCACACCGGCCCGGGGGCCACGCTGTTGGCCCGGATGCCCTTCTCCGCGTACATCTGCGCCAGCGACGCGGTGAAGTTGGCGATGCCGGCCTTGGTCATGGCGTAGGGCGCGAGGTCCGGGCTCGGGTTGTCGGAGTTGACCGACGAGGAGTTGATGATGGACGCGCCCGGCTGCATGTGCGGGATGGCGTCCTTGCAGAGGATGAACATCGCGGTCAGGTTCGTGGCGACGGTGTGGTCCCACTCGTCGTCGGAGACCTCGTCCAGGGTCGGGTGGCTCATCTGGAACGCGGCGTTGTTGACCAGGATGTCGACCTTGCCGAACTCCTCGACGGCCTTGGGGATGATCGTCTTGCAGTGCGCGCGGTCGGAGATGTCGCCGGGCACGAGCACGCACTTGCGGCCGGCCTGCTCGACGTACCTCGCGGTGTCCTGGGCGTCCTCGTGCTCGTCCAGGTACGAGATGAGGACGTCGGCACCCTCGCGGGCGAAGGCGATGGCGACCGCGCGGCCGATGCCGCTGTCGCCGCCGGTGATGACGGCGGCCTTGCCGGTCAGGCGGCCGGAGCCCTGGTAGCTCTCCTCGCCGTGGTCCGGCTTCGGGGTCATCTCCCCGAGCGTGCCGGGGACGCTCGGGGAGATGACCCCGAAGCCGGACCACGGCGAGGATGTCGCTTATACACATCTACGAACC
>NZ_POQU01000063.1 GCF_002938425.1 Blastococcus atacamensis
CCTAAAATAACACTACACTCTTCGTCGTCAGCGGAAGAGGTCGCCAAGCCCGCCGCACCCGCCAAGCCCGACGTCCAGAGCCCGGCCGCCGGGTCCAAGCCTGCGGGGAGCGCGCCCGTGCAGAACAACGCCACCACCCCCAAGCCGCCGGTGGGCGCGGGCCAGCAGTCGCCGCTGCGCGGTGCCGCCGCCGCCGTCGTCAAGAACATGAACGTGTCGCTGACCGTGCCGACGGCGACCAGCGTGCGCGCGGTGCCGGCGAAGCTGCTGGCCGACAACCGCATCGTCATCAACAACCACCTGGCCCGCGGCCGGGGCGGGAAGATCTCCTTCACCCACCTGATCGGCTACGCGCTGGTCCGGGCGCTGGACTCGTTCCCGAACATGAACAACAGCTACGCCGAGGTCGACGGCAAGCCGGTGCTGGTCACGCCCGAGCACGTCAACTTCGGCCTGGCCATCGACCTGCCCAAGCCCGACGGTTCCCGCTCGCTCGTGGTCGCCTCCATCAAGGGCGCCGAGGAGATGGACTTCGCCCAGTTCTGGGCCGCCTACGAGGACATCATCCGCCGGGCGCGGCAGAACAAGCTGACGATGGAGGACTTCTCCGGCACCACGATCAGCCTGACCAACCCGGGCACCATCGGCACCAACCACTCGGTGCCGCGGCTGACCGCCGGCCAGGGCGCGATCATCGGCGTGGGCGCCATGGAGTACCCGGCCGAGTTCCAGGGGATGAACCCGGACGCGCTGACCGAGATGGCCGTCTCGAAGATCATCACGCTGACCTCGACCTACGACCACCGGATCATCCAGGGCGCGGAGTCCGGCGACTTCCTCCGCCGCCTGCACGCGCTGCTGCTGGGCGAGGACGGCTTCTACGACAAGGTCTTCCAGTCGCTGCGCATCCCCTACGAGCCGGTGCGCTGGATGCCGGACGTGCGGATCACGCGCGAGGGGCAGATCGACAAGGAAGCCCGGGTCATCGAGGTCATCGAGGCCTACCGGCGCAACGGCCACCTCATGGCCGACACCGACCCGCTCGAGTTCAAGGTCCGCACCCACCCCGACCTCGACATCCTCGAGCACGGCCTCACGCTGTGGGACCTCGACCGCAAGTTCCCGGTCGGCGGTTTCGCGGGCGAACGCCTCATGGCCCTGCGCGACATCCTCGGCGTGCTGCGCAACTCCTACTGCCGCACGGTCGGCGTGGAGTACATGCACATCACCGACCCCGAGGAGCGCGAGTGGCTCCAGAAGCGCATCGAGGTCAAGCACGAGCAGCCCGACCGCGAGAAGCAGAAGCACGTCCTGGGCCGGCTGAACGCCGCCGAGGCGTTCGAGACCTTCCTGCAGACCAAGTACGTCGGCCAGAAGCGGTTCTCCCTCGAGGGCGGCGAGTCCCTCATCCCGGTCCTCGACGAGGTCCTGCTCGCCGGCACCGACCACGGCCTGGACGAGGTCGCCATCGGCATGCCGCACCGCGGCCGGCTCAACGTCCTGGCCAACGTGCTGGGCAAGAGCTACGCCAAGATCTTCGGCGAGTTCGAGGGCAACATCGACCCCGGCACCGTCCAGGGCTCCGGCGACGTGAAGTACCACCTCGGCGCCACGGGCACCTTCAGCAACCCGTTCAAGCTCGACGCCGAGATCGCCGTCTCGCTGGCCAGCAACCCCTCGCACCTGGAGACGGTCAACCCCGTCCTCGAAGGCGTCGTCCGGGCCAAGCAGGACATGATCGACAAGGGCGAGAGCGGCTTCACCGTCCTGCCGGTCCTGCTGCACGGCGACTCCGCCTTCGCCGGCCAGGGCGTGGTCCAGGAGACGCTGAACCTCTCGCAGCTGCGCGGCTACCGCACCGGCGGCACCGTGCACGTCGTCGTGAACAACCAGGTCGGCTTCACCACCAGCCCCGGATCGGCGCGCTCGAGCCTCTACTCGACCGACGTGGCGCGGATGGTCAACGCGCCGGTGTTCCACGTCAACGGCGACGACCCCGAGGCCTGCGTGCGGGTGGCGCGGCTGGCGGTCGAGTACCGCCAGGAGTTCAAGAAGGACGTCGTCATCGACCTGGTCTGCTACCGCCGTCGCGGCCACAACGAGGGCGACGACCCGTCGATGACCCAGCCGCTGATGTACGACATCATCGACCGCAAGCGCTCGGTCCGGAAGCTCTACACCGAGGCGCTGGTCGGCCGCGGCGACATCACGCTGCAGGAGGCCGAAGAGGCGCTGAAGGACTACCGCGACCAGCTGGAGCGGGCCTTCGCCGAGACGCACGACGCCAAGGACGCCTCGAAGCCCGAGCCGGTCATGGACCCGCGGACCCCGCAGCAGTCCATGGTGAAGACCGCGATCACCCCCGAGGTGCTCAAGACCATCGGGGACGCGCACGTCTCCTTCCCGCCGGACTTCACGCCGCACCCGAAGCTGCAGAAGATGCTGGAGCGTCGCGCGGCGATGGCGCTCGAGGGCGGCATCGACTGGGCGATGGGCGAACTGCTGGCCTTCGGCTCGCTGCTCATGGAGGGCGTGCCGGTCCGGCTGGCCGGTCAGGACTCCCGCCGCGGCACCTTCGTGCAGCGCCACTCGGTGCTCATCGACCGGGAGAACGGCGCGGAGTACACCCCGCTGGCCAACCTCACCGAGGACCAGGCGAAGTTCTTCGTCTACGACTCCCTGCTCAGCGAGTACGCGGCCCTGGGCTTCGAGTACGGCTACTCGGTCGCCAACCCCAAGGCACTGGTGCTCTGGGAGGCGCAGTTCGGCGACTTCGTCGACGGCGCGCAGATGGTGATCGACGAGTTCATCAGCTCGGGCGAGGCCAAGTGGGGCCAGCGCTCCGGGGTGGTCATGCTGCTGCCGCACGGCCTCGAGGGTCAAGGTCCCGACCACTCCAGCGGCCGGATCGAGCGATTCCTGCAGCTGTCGGCCGAGAACAACATGACGGTCGCCAACTGCACGACGCCGGCCAACTACTTCCACCTGCTCCGTCGCCAGGCGCTCTCGGACGTGCACCGGCCCCTCGTCGTGTTCACGCCCAAGTCGCTGCTGCGGGCCAAGGTCGCCGTCAGCGCCGTCGAGGACTTCACCGAGCGGAACTTCCGCCCGGTCCTGCCCGACACCGGCGTCGGCGGCGAGCCGCTCGACGGCTCCGCCGTGAAGCGGGTGCTGCTGTGCAGCGGCAAGGTCGCCTACGACCTGATGGCGCAGCGGGAGTCCGAGGGCATCGCCGACACGGCCGTCGTCCGGGTGGAGCAGCTGTACCCGCTGCCGGCCGAGCAGATCCGGGCGGAGCTGGAGCGCTACCCGAACGCCTCGGACGTCGTCTGGGTGCAGGAGGAGCCGGCGAACATGGGCGCCTGGCAGTTCATGGCGGTCAACCTGCCCGAGGAGCTCCCGGAGGGCCGGAAGCTCCGTCGGGTCAGCCGTCGGGCGTCGGCCAGCCCGGCCGTGGGTTCGGCGAAGGTGCACGAGGTCGAGCAGCGCAAGCTGGTCGCCGAGGCCTTCGCCACCTCCTGACCCGGGCGGGCACGTGTACTTCACCGACCGAGGGCTCGAAGAGCTGTCGCAGCGGCGGGGCGAGGAGCAGGTGAGCCTCGCCTGGCTGGCGGACCAGATGCAGGCGTTCGTCGACCAGAACCCCGACTTCGAGGTTCCCGTCGAGCGGCTGGCCACCTGGCTGGCCCGCGGCGGCACGGACGACGACGACCTGGACGATTGACCGCCTCCCGACCCGCGCCGGCGCGACTGCCGCTGGCGCGGGTCGTGGTGCGTCCGGACCTCCGGGCCCCCGACGCCTGGTTCTGGCAGCTGCCCGCCGTCGCGCAGCTGCGCACCGAGGGCCTGGACCTGGCGCCGGTGACGGTGTTGGTGGGCGAGAACGGCAGCGGCAGGTCCACGTTGGTCGAGGCCGTCGCGCGGGCCTGGCAGCGCTCCCTGACCGCAGCGGTGAAGCACTGGGGACCGCTCCCCTCCCCTGATGAGTCGGCCTTGTGGGCCGAGCTGGACCTGCAGGGCGAACACCGCCGGCCCCAGGGCGGCGCATGCCCGCGCGCCTCCGCAGATGCGTGACGGCCCGGCGCGACCCTGAGTGCATGCTCGGCCACACGCACGCCCTCTCCGGACTCGCCGTCGGCGCCGCCACCCTGCCCTGGGCGCCGGTGCACGGCGCGGTCGCGCAGGGGGCCTGGATCGCCGCGGTCGGTGGTTTCGCGATGCTCCCCGATCTCGACCACCAGGGGTCCACCGTCTCGGACATGTGGGGTCCGGTGACCGACGTGCCCGCCGGCGGGATCGGCGCGGTCTCCGGCGGGCACCGCTGGGGCACCCACGACGCCGTCCTGGCGCCGCTGGCCTTCGGAGCGCTGGCCGTCCTCGCCGCCAACGCCTTCTGGTCGAGCCTGCTGCTGCTGGCGCTGGCCATCGGGCTGGCCCTGCACGCGCTGCACTTCGTGATCCCCGGGCGCGCCGAGACCACGATCCTGGGGAACCTGGTCCTCGCCTGGGGCGGCGCGTGGCTGCTCCTGACGCACATGCCCACCCCGGCCTGGCTGCCGTTCGCGGTCGCCGCCGGCGTCCTCACCCACATCGTCGGTGACGCCCTCACCACCGCCGGCGTACCGGTGCCGGTGATCTGGCTGTTCAACCGCGGGCGGCTGATCCTCCTGCCCCTGCGCACCGGGGCCACGGTGGAGAAGGTGGCGCTCGTACCGGCGTTCGGCATCGCCGCGTTCTTCTTCGCCTACGCCAACACCGGCCTGCACGTGGCCGTCGACCCGATCGTCGACCGCCTGCTCAGCGCCGGCTGACCGGCACGGCAGCGGTATGGAACCGTTGCGTTCCGCGGAAACCGACGCCATGCTGCGACGACGTCATCGCTTCCCGGGAGCGGTGGGATCACCACCCGCGGTCGCCGCTCCGGTGCAGTCCGCCGGTACCCGCTCCCACGGCGTCCACCCGGTCCGGTCCCAGCGGCTGCCGTACCAGTGCAGGTCGCCGTCCCCCGGTCCTCGGGCAGCCCCTTCCGGTGGGCACCGGTTCGGATCCCGGTCCGCGCAGATCTGCCGCTCGTGGAAGCCGGCATCCCGGATCCGGGCACCAGCCGTGACCCGCACGGGGCGAGGCAGAGGAAGCGTGCCCTCAGGAGGTCGGCCTCCGTGTCGACGGCGTCGACGCCGTGGATCCCGGCCGTCGGCGCCGGCGGGCCCGCAGCGCCCGCCTCTGCGCCCGGGTCGGTCTCCATGCCTTTCCCACCGCGTCGTCGTCGAGGGGCGCGGGCAACCGGTCTCCGGGACGACCGGTCGGCGAATCCGGTCGCCCTCGCCGGCCGGGCACCGCAGACTCGACGGCGTGGAAAGACTGTCCGACAAGCTCCTGAACTGGGCCAGCATTCTCGACGACGAGACACTGCGGCAGGCCGAGCGCACTGCCACGCTGCCCTTCATCCGCCCGCACGTGGCCCTGATGCCCGACGCGCACCTCGGCAAGGGCGCCACCGTCGGCTCGGTGCTCCCGACCGAGCGGGCGATCATCCCGGCCGCCGTCGGCGTCGACATCGGCTGCGGCATGATCGCCGTCCGCACCCCGTGGTCGGTGGACGAGGTACGCGGTCGCGGGTCGCTGGCACCGCTGCGCGGCGACATCGAGCGGAGCGTGCCGCTGTCGGCCGGCCGCTACAACAAGAAGCTGACCGAGACCGCGCGCCGCCGGGTCGAGGAGCTGGAGGCGAAGGCCGAGGAGCTCGGGCCGAAGGTGCTCGGGTCGGTCACCCAGACCGCCGGCAACTGGCAGCTGCAGCTGGGCAGCCTCGGATCCGGCAACCACTTCATCGAGGTGACCGCCGACGAGCACCAGCGGGTGTGGCTCTTCCTGCACTCGGGCAGCCGCGGCGTGGGCAACAAGATCGCGCAGAAGCACATCGCGATCGCCCAGCAGCGGGCCCGCGACGAGAACCTCGACCTCCCCGACCGGGACCTGGCGTGGCTGGAGGAGGGCACGCCCGAGTTCGACCGGTACATCGCCGAGTTGCGGTGGGCGCAGCACTTCGCCCTGCTCAACCGCGAGGAGATGATGGACCGGGTGGCCGACGCCCTGGCGGTGCACATGCGCGCCGACAGCACGCCGGAGCTGGAGCGGATAAATTGCCATCACAATTTCACCCAGCGGGAACGGCACGACGGCGTCGACCTGTGGGTGTCCCGCAAGGGCGCCATCGAGGCGCGGAAGGGGCAGGCCGGGCTGATCCCCGGCTCGATGGGGACGGCGAGCTACGTGGTCACCGGCCTGGGGAACCCGGAGTCGCTGAACAGCTCACCGCACGGCGCCGGGCGGGTCTACTCGCGGACGAGGGCGAGGAAGACCTTCACGCGGGCCGAGCTGGAGAAGGCGATGACCGGCATCGAGTGGCGGCACAGCGACGCCTTCCTCGACGAGATCCCCGCCGCCTACAAGGACGTGGACGTCGTCATGGCCGACGCCGCCGACCTCGTCGAGATCCGGCACACGCTGCGCCAGCTGGTGAACGTCAAGGGCGACTGAGGAAGGACCTCGTCCCCCTCACCACTCGTGAGCTCGCGGCGAGCCTCTGGCCGAGACCGCCGCGAGCTCAGCGGGTGATGCCCTGCTCGCGGGCGCAGGCGGCCACGGCCTCGGCGACCGCGGTGGCCACGCGCCGGTCCAGCGGACTGGGCACGATGTAGTCCGGCCGCAGGTCCTCGCCCACGACGTCGGCGATCGCCGTGGCGGCCGCCAGCTTCATCTCCTCGGTGATGGCCGTGGCCCCGGCGTCGATGGCGCCCCGGAAGACGCCGGGGAACGCCAGCACGTTGTTGATCTGGTTCGGCAGGTCGCTGCGGCCGGTGGCGACGACTGCGGCGTACCGCGCCGCCATCTCCGGGTCGACCTCCGGCGTCGGGTTGGCCAGCGAGAAGACGATCGCGTTCTCCGCCATCGTGGCGATCGCGGCCTCGGGCACCGAACCACCGGAGACGCCGAGGTAGACGTCGGCACCCGCGAGGGCGGACATCATCGTGCCGGCGAACCCTTCCGGGTTCGTGTTCTCCACCAGCCACTGCTTGGTGCCGGTGACCTCCCGGCCCGGGTGCAGGATCCCCTGGGAGTCGGCGACCGAGATGTCGACGACGCCCGCCTCCAGCAGGATCTTCGTGCAGGCCACCCCCGCGGCGCCGGCGCCGGAGACGACGACCCGCAGGTCGGCGATCTCCCGGCCCACCACCTTGGCGGCGTTGCGCAGCGCGGCCAGGACGACGATCGCCGTCCCGTGCTGGTCGTCGTGCATGACCGGGATGTCGAGCCGCTCGCGGAGGCGGTCCTCGATCTCGAAGCAGCGCGGGGCGCTGATGTCCTCGAGGTTGATCCCGCCGAACGACGGCGCGATCGCCATGACGGCGTCCACGATCTCGTCCACGTCGGTGGTGTTCAGCACGATCGGCACCGAGGACAGTCCCGCGAACTCGGCGAACAGGCAGGCCTTGCCCTCCATGACCGGCAGCGCGGCGGCCGGGCCGATGCTCCCCAGTCCCAGCACCGCGGTGCCGTCGGACACGACCGCGACGACCCGCGGCGCCCAGGTGAACCGGCGGGCGAGCTCCGGCTCCGCGGCGATCGCGCTGGAGACCCGCGCGACGCCGGGCGTGTAGGTGAGGGCCAGGTCCTCGATGGAGCTGATCGGGCGCGTGGAGGCCACGGAGAGCTTGCCGCCCTCGTGCACCGCGAACGCCGGGTCGTCGGCGAAGCGGTCGGAATGCTGCTCGGGCGCCGGATTTCCGCTCATGGGCACAGCAGAGTAGACGGGGTCGCACGGGCGACTGTCGCTACGGTGCCGTCGTGGAGATCACCGAGCTCGCCGTCCCCGACAGCTACGTCATCGACCTCGTTCCGCACGGCGATACGCGGGGACGTTTCACCGAGTGGTACCGAGCCGACGCCCTGTCCCAGGCAGTGGGACACAGCCTTCCGCTCGCCCAGGCCAACCACAGCGTCTCCGCTCGGGGGGTCCTGCGCGGCGTGCACTTCGCCCTCGTGCCGCCCGGCCAGGCCAAGTACGTGTACTGCCCCGCGGGCCGCGTGCTCGACGTGGTCGTCGACGTCCGGGTCGGCTCTCCCACCTTCGGCATGCACGACACCGTCGTCCTCGACAGCGAGCAGCCGCGGGCGGTCTACCTCGCCGAGGGACTCGGCCACGCCTTCGTCGCGCTCGCCGACGCCAGCTCCGTCACCTATCTGGTGTCCTCCGGCTACGACCCCACCCGGGAGTTCGGCGTCTCCCCCCTGGATCCCGACCTCGCGCTCCCGTGGCCCTCCGACGTCGAGCTGGAGCTCTCGGCCAAGGACCAGGCCGCCCCCACCCTCGCCCAGGCACGGGAGCAGGGGCTCCTGCCCACGATGGAGGAGTGCGCCGCGCGGTACGCGCAGCTTCGCCAGGTCTAGCCGAGGTCCGGCCGCGCCGGCAGCCGGCCCGGGCGCGGCCACAGCCGGGCGAGCACCCGGCCCACCACGACGGCCGGGCCGAAAGATCGGCTGTCGTCGGTCAGGAACGGGTTGTCACCCTCGACCCAGTGCCCACCGTCGACGGCGCGCACGACCCGCTTGACCACCAGCAGCTCCGGCCGCACCGGGAAGCGCGCGACGACGACGTCGCCGGGGTCGACGCGTCCGCCCGGCGTCACCCGGCGGGCCAGCAGGCGGTCACCGTCGCGCACCGTGGGCGACATCGACGGGCCGCTCACGCGCACCAGCACCAAGGCGCCGGGCAGCGGAGCTGCGCGCTCTCCCACACTGTCGCCGTCGATCACCGCGAGTAGGGTCGCAGACGACACAACCCCACGAACCCCGGAGGCACCTCCATGCGTTTTCCCCGCATGTTCTCCGCCGTGGAGGCCACCGCGCACTGCGACCTCCCCTGCGGCGTCTACGACCCCGCCCAGGCCCGCATCGAGGCCGAGTCGGTCAAGGCCATCCAGGAGAAGTACCAGGCCAGCGACGACGAGGTGTTCAAGATGCGCGCCGTCCTGATCAAGGAGGCGCGGGCGGACCTGGTCAAGCACCACCTGTGGGTCCTGTGGACCGACTACTTCAAGCCGCCGCACTTCGAGAAGTACCCGCACCTGCACGAGCTCTTCAACAAGGCCACCAAGCAGGCCGGTGCGGCCGGCGGCAAGGGCAGCATGGACCCCGCCGAGGGCCAGAAGCTGCTCGACTACATCGCCGAGATCGACAAGATCTTCTGGGAGACCAAGGCAGCTGCCTAGTCGAACGCTCCGCCCCCCGGGGCGGCACCCGCGCTGCCGGACCATCCACCGGGTGGTCCGGCAGCGGCGTCCCGTGGACTCGCCGCCCCGGACCTGCGCCTAGGGTCGGCCCATGCGGCCGCAGACTGGTGCTCGGTGATCGACGTCGGTGCACTCCTGGAGAAGGTGGAGGCCGCGCCGCCCATCGAGGCGGTGGAGGCCGTCGCCGAAACCCTCGGGCAGATGGTCGAGGCGCGCCGCGTGGCACTGCTGATCTCCGATTTCACCGGCCGGTCCGTCGTCCGCCTCACCTCGGCCGCACCGGTCCAGGGTGCACGCGGTTACGGGGCCGAGCAGGCCGAGGCGCTGCCGCTGGCGGGCACTGTGTACGAGCAGGTCCTGCGGACGCAGAAGCCCGACGTCCGGTCGACCGACGGCGGCGTGGTGATGGTCGTGCCGGTCACCGATCGCGGCGACGCGATCGGCGTCATCGAGCTCGACCTCCCCCGGGTCCCCTCCGAGGAGGAGATGTCCGACGTCCGGAGCGCCGCTCACGCGCTCTCCTACGTCCTCATCGCCGCCCGGCGGCACACCGACGTGTTCGAGTGGGGCCAGCGCTCGCAGGAGTTCGCCCTGGCCGCGGAGATCCAACGTCGGCTGCTACCGCCGAGCTACACCTGCGAGGCCGGGCAGTTCACCCTCGCCGGGTGGCTCGAGCCCGCCAGCACGGTCGGCGGCGACACCTTCGACTACACGTTGGACCGGGACTGCCTCCACCTGTCGATCACCGACGCCGTCGGCCACCAGGTCGATGCGGCCCTGCTGGCCACCCTCCTGGTGGGCGCTCTACGAAACGGCCGGCGGCGGGGTCTGGACCTCGCCGAGCAGGCCCGGTACGCCAACGACGCCCTCGCCGAGCACGCGGACGCGGGGCAGTTCGTCACCGGGCACCTGGTGCGGATCGACCTGCACACGGGCACAGCGACGGTCGTCAACGCCGGGCACGTCCTGCCGCTCCGGCTGCGTGCCGGCCGGGTGGAGGAGATCGAGCTGCGGGTCGACCCGCCGTTCGGCGTGGTCCCCGGCAAGGCCTTCGCCGTCCAGACCTTCCCCCTCGAGCCCGGCGACCGGATCGTCTTCCTCACCGACGGCATGCTGGAGCGCAACGCGGTGGACCTGGACGTCGCACAGGCTCTGGCGGACACGGCCGACCACCACCCCCGCGAGGTGGTCCAGGCGCTCGGCAGGGCGGTGCTCCAGGAGACCAGGGGCGACCTCCGCGACGACGCCACGATGATCTGCCTCGACTGGTACGGCGGGCCGCCGCGGGCGCGCACCACCGAGCAGGGAGCCGACCCGGGCATCACCTCACCGCCCGCGTGAGCCCGACGTCCGGACCGTGCACCGGTGGGGCCGGTACGGTTTGCAGACGATGCGCATCGACCCAGCCGGCTGGCCCTTCATCACCGGACCGCTGGCCCCCGCCGCCCTGCTCGTCGCCGGTCTCCCCGGCCGACGCTGGGCGCGTGCGGCCGCGTGGCCGTTCCTGGGCCTGTCCGCCTACATGGCGCTGTTCTTCCGCGACCCCGACCGCCGCTGCGATTCCACGCCGGCCGACCCCGACGTGGTGCTCTCCCCTGCCGACGGCGTCGTCATGGTGTCCGGGACGCCACAGGAGGGCGTCGCTCCCGAGGGCGACTGGCAGCAGGTGAGCATCTTCCTGTCGGTGGTCGACGTGCACGTCAACCGCTCGCCCTACCGTGGCGAGGTCGTGGAGAGCTCGTATCGCAGGGGCAGCTTCCTCGCCGCCTACCGCAAGGAGTCCGCACACCGGAACGAGCGCAGCGAGCTCTGGCTGCGCGACGGCGAGCGCACGGTCGTGTTCCGCCAGATCGTCGGCGTGCTCGCCCGCCGGATCGTGACCCGCACCGGCGTCGGGCGGACGCTGGCGACCGGTGAGCGCATGGGCCTGATGAAATTCGGGTCCCGGATGGACGTCTTCGTGCCACCGGAGTGCGAGATCACCGTCACCAAGGGGCAGCGCGTGCGCGGCGGCGAGACCGTCATCGCCCGCTGGCCCGCCGGCTGAGGAGCGTCGGGATGCCCAGCTCCGCATCCGGCCAGCGCCCTCCGCAGACCCGCCGCACGGCGACGGTCGAGTTCGTCCGGGGCTCGGTCCGGGGCAGCCGGCGCCGGGCACTGGCCACCCTCCCCAGTCTGTTCACGCTGGCGAACATGCTGTGCGGATTCGCCGCGATCCTGGTGTCCATCCGCGGCGACCACCACCTGGCCGCGGTCCTGATCGGGTTGTCGGTGCTCTTCGACATCACCGACGGCGCGGTGGCCCGGCTGGTCGGGGCGGTGACGCCCTTCGGCCTGCAGTTCGACTCGCTGGCCGACCTCGTCTCGTTCGGCCTCGCCCCGGCGCTGCTGGCCTTCACGCTGTTCTCCGAGGGCACGGACGGCTGGGACCCGCTCGGCTGGGTCGTCTGCTTCCTGTGGGTGGCGTGCGCGGCGATCCGGCTGGCGCGGTTCAACACCACGATCGACCCGACCGCGGACAAGCGGTACTTCATCGGCATGCCCAGTCCCGGTGCCGCCGGGGTCGTCCTGGCGTCGGTGTTCGCGTTCGGCGACGCCATGCAGGGCCGCGACCGGCTCTGGGTGCTGCTCATCGTCGCCGTCCCCGCTCTGCTGATGGTGAGCACCGTCCGCTTCCGGTCGTTCCGCTCCCTGGTCAGCCCCAAGAGCGGGCGGCCCTACGGCCTGGTCGCCGCGGCGGCGCTGCTGGTGATCGGCTTCGCCACCGTGCCCGTGCTGACCGGCTGCCTGCTGGCCTACGGATACCTGTTCGCGCCGATCCTGGTGCCGGTGTTCGCGCCGCTGGCCAAGCTCGTGCCGGCGCGCCTGCGGGAGGCGCTGTCATGAGCGTGCGCCCGATCCGCCGGGACGATGTGCCCGCCGTCGTCGGCCTGGTGCGCGAGCTGGCCGAGTACGAGAAGGCACTGCACGAGGTCCGGCTCACCGACCAGCAGCTCACCGATTGCCTGTTCGGGAACTCCCCGGCCCTCTTCGGACACGTCGCCGAGGTCGACGGCGAGGTCGTCGGCATCGCCTTGTGGTTCCTCAACTTCTCCACGTGGCGGGGCACCCACGGCATCCACCTCGAGGACCTCTACGTGCAACCGCAGCACCGCGGTCGCGGCCTCGGCAAGGAGCTGCTGCGGACACTGGCCGCCGTCTGCGTCGAGCGCGGCTACTCGCGGCTCGAGTGGTCGGTGCTCGACTGGAACACCCCGTCGATCGACTTCTACCGGGCAGCCGGCGCCGTGCCGATGGACGAGTGGACCGTCTTCCGTCTCACCGATGACGCGCTGGCGAACTTCTCGCTACCCCGCTGAGTGCGTCACGCACAGCACCGGTTCGGCACTAGCGTGGACACCGTGACCACCGAGCGCGGACCGATCGAGTGCTGGCTCACCGACATGGACGGCGTGCTGGTCCACGAGGGCCACGCCCTCCCCGGGGCCAAGGAGTTCCTGGACCGGCTCGTCGAACGCCGTCGCCGCTTCCTGGTGCTCACCAACAACTCCATCTTCACCCCTCGCGACCTCGCCGCCCGGCTCGCCCGCGGCGGCCTCCAGGTGCCGGAGGAGGCGATCTTCACCTCCGCCCTGGCGACGGCGGACTTCCTCAGCTCCCAGCTGCCCGGCGGCTCGGCCTACGTCATCGGTGAGGCCGGCCTGACGACGGCGCTGTACGAGGCCGGCTACACGCTGACCGACACCGATCCCGACTACGTCGTCCTCGGGGAGACCCGCACCTACTCCTTCGAGGCCATCACCCGGGCGATCCGGCTCGTGGGCGACGGCGCCCGGTTCATCGCGACAAACCCCGACGTCACCGGTCCGTCCAACGAGGGCCCGCTGCCGGCCACCGGTTCGGTCGCGGCGATGATCACCGCGGCCACCGGCGCCAAGCCCTACTTCGTCGGCAAGCCCAATCCGATGATGTTCCGCAGCGCCATGAACCGGATCGAGGCGCACTCGGAGTCCACCATCATGGTCGGCGACCGGATGGACACCGACGTCGTCGCCGGCATCGAGGCCGGTCTCGAGACGGTGCTGGTGCTGTCCGGGTCCACCGCGGCCGACGAGGTCAGCCGCTTCCCGTTCCGGCCCAGCCGAGTGCTCGACTCGATCGCCGACGTGATCGAGCTGATCTGAGCCGGGTGGCTCAGCGGCCCACGTAGGCCAGCCGGGACTCCGGCGTCGCGAGCAGGTAGAGCACAGCGCCCACCACCGCCAGGATGGGCAGGCCGATCAACGGCATCTGGGCCGAGAACGCGAACGTGAACCCGACCAGCGCGAGGAACAGCTGCAGGGCGATCACCGGCCCCCGCGCCCAGCCGGCCACCCGCCGCAGGCCCGCGGCACCGGCACCCAGGACGCCGGCCGCCAGCGACGCCAGCACCACCTCCGCCACGGCCCGGGCCGTGCTGTCCGGGTTCCCGGTCACGGTCAGGTAGAGCAGGACGAGAGCGCCGACGCCGAACGCGGCGGCCTCGACGGCGACCGCGAGGGCGGCCCTGCGCAGCGACGGCGGCGCCTCGGGGCCCGAGCGCGCGGGACGTGGCGCGGGCTCGGCCGCTGTCGCACCGAACAGCCGGTCGGCCAGCCTGCGAGGCGGCTGGGACGGCACGCCGCGGTCGTCGGTCACGCCCCCGAGATTACGCGGCGGCCTGCGTCCGACCTGCTCTTCTGACCTCTCGTCCTCCCGCGCGCGCAGGTGCCCGCTGGTTAGCCTGGCCGCATGCGCGCGCTCGTGGTGGTCAACCCCGCGGCGACGACCACCTCCGCGAAGATGCGGGACGTGCTGGTCGGCGCCCTCGCCAGCGAGCTCAAGCTCGACGTCGTCGAGACCGAGCACCGGGGCCACGCCCGCGAGCTCGGCGCCCGCGCCGCGGCAGAGGGCGTCGACGTCGTGGTCTCCGTCGGTGGCGACGGCACCGTCAACGAGGTGGTCAACGGCCTCCTGACCGACGGCCCCCGCCCCGGCCTGCCGACCCTGGCCGTCGTGCCCGGAGGCTCCACGAACGTCTTCTCCCGGGCCCTGGGCCGGTCGCGGGACCCGGTGGAGGCGACCGCCGAGATCATCGCGTCGCTGCGCGCCGGCCGGACCCGCCCCGTCTCGCTCGGGACCATCAGCGCCACGGGCACCAGCACGGCTGCCGTCACCGGGGTGGCCCCCGGCGCCGCGGAGGCGATCGCGCAGGCCGACGCGGTCCTCGACGACGACGGATGGACGGCGCCCCGCTGGTTCGTGTTCGCCGCCGGGTTCGGTTTCGACGCCGAGGTGATCGCCCGGGTGGAAGCGCGCCGGGCCCAGGGGCGCAGGTCGACGGGCGCGCTCTACGTCCGGGAGGCCACCAGCGCCTTCCTGTTCGGCCGGGACCGCCGCCGACCCGCCATGACGCTCCAGGTGCCCGGGGAGGAGGCCGTGGACGAGCTGTTCCTCTGCCTGGTCTCCAACGTCAGCCCCTGGACCTACCTGGGCGCCAGGCCGGTGAACCCCACCCCCCAGGCCTCCTTCGACAGCGGCCTCGACGTCTTCGCCCTGGGCCGGACGAGCACCGGCCGGATGCTGCGCGCCCTGCGTCAGACCCTCTCCCCCCGACCCGACCTGCGCGGCCGGGGCTTGCACCGCTGGCACGACCTCCCCTCGCTGGCGCTGACCGCCGTCCGGCCGCAGGGCTGGCAGGTGGACGGTGAGCACCTCGGCACCGCCACCGGAGTGCGGATCGAGGACGTTCCCGCCGCACTGCGCGTGGTGGCCTGAGCACGTCCTCGAGCGTTCCGCGACCGCATCCTCCCGCCGAGTGGCGGGCCTATCACGCGCGTGGTGAGGTTGCTCACGCGGGGGTCCGGGGTTGGGTTGATTCCCTTGACTTGCGAAGTTCCCGTGAAAACATCGCTGCAGGAACGCAACCTGTCAGTAACAAATGCAGGCAGTCGCTGCCGCCATGGCGCTGGGTAACCGGTGTCGGCCCGGCGAAGGCGGACCACGCACGCGACTGACGCACCGAACCGTAGACGACATCGAGGAGTACGAAGCCATGGACTGGCGCCACCGCGCGCTCTGCCGGGACGAGGATCCGGAGCTGTTCTTCCCGATCGGGACGACCGGCCCGGCCATCGGCCAGATCGAGCAGGCGAAGGCCGTGTGCCAGCGCTGCCCCGTGGTGCAGTCGTGCCTGGACTGGGCTCTCCGCTCGGGTCAGGACTCCGGCGTCTGGGGCGGCTTGTCCGAGGACGAGCGACGCGCGCTGAAGCGCCGTCAGGCTCGCACCCGGGTCCGCACCGCCTGACAGCCGGGCACGACCGGCGGCCGGACCACCGGCGGCCACCGCACCACAGCGTTCGCACAGACCGACACGAGGCCGGTCCGGGATCTCCCGGGCCGGCCTCGGCGCTTCTCCGCCGGCCGGGTCAGCGGCGGGGCCAGGCGCTGCCCGGCAGGGTGAGGACCACCTCGGTGCCCTGGGCACCGCCCGGCGCGCCCATCGTGAGCGTGCCGCCCAGCTCGCTGGTCACCAGGGTCCGCACGATCTGCAGGCCCAGCCCGTCGCTGGCGGCCGGGTCGAAACCGGCCGGCAGCCCACGTCCGTCGTCGCGCACCCGGACGACCAGGTCGTCCCCGGTGCGCTCGGCGATCAGTTCGATGACCCCCGGCTCCCCCTCGGGGAACGCGTGCTCCGCGGCGTTGTGCAGCAGCTCGGTCACCGCCAGGACCAGTGGCGTCGCCGCGGCGGCGGGCAGCTCGCCGAACGTGCCCGTCCGCCGGGTGCCGGCGGCCGGACCCACCGAGGTGAGGTCGCCCAGCATCGGCAGCACCTGGTCCAGCACGTCGTCGACGTCGACGACGTCCTCCCGGCTGCCCGCCAGCGTCTCGTGCACGACGGCGATGGAGGCCACCCGGCGCACCGACTCCTCCAGGGCCGCCCGGGCCGCAGGCTCGGTCATCCGCCGCGCCTGCAGCCGCAGCAGAGCCGCCACCGTCTGGAGGTTGTTCTTCACGCGGTGGTGGATCTCGCGGATCGTCGCGTCCTTGGTCAGCAGCGCCCGGTCCCGGCGGCGCACGTCGGTGACGTCGCGCACCAGCACCAGGGCTCCCGGCTCGCCGTCCGGCTCCAGCAGGGGCAGCGCGCGGAGCAGCAGCGTGGCGCTGGCGGCCTCGACGTCCATGGGGTCCGGGTACCGCCCCGCCACGGCGGCGGAGACGGCCGCGGCGGCCGCCTCGCCCGACACCCGGTCGGTCACCGCCCGGCACGTGACGTCGGCGAGCCCGGCGCCGGCCAGGTCACGGGTCACCCCGATGCGCCGGTAGGCCGACACCGCGTTGGGGCTGGCGTAGGTCACCTCTCCGGCGGCGTCGAGCCGCAGCAGGCCGTCGCCCACCCGGGGACCCATCTCGGCGTCCTGGAGCTTGGCCGGCGGAAACGAGCCGGCCGACACCATCAGGCAGAGGTCGGCGGCGATGTCGAGGTAGGTGAGCTCCAGCGTGGACGGCGAGCGGGTGACGGCCAGGTTGGTGTCCTTGGCCAGGACCGCGATCACGACGCCCTCGTGGCCCACGGGGATGACCTCCCGCCGTCGCGGCACGGGACCCGACCAGTCCGGCTCCCCGTCGGTGACCGGCCGGCCGTCCCGGTAGGCGGCGGCGAACGGCTGCGCGTGGGCGCCTTCGACCTCCTCGCCGACCATGTCCTCCGGGCGGCTGGTGGAGGTGGTCAGGGGCCGCACCTGGGCCACGCACTCCCACGCGCCCGAGTCCAGCGGCACCCACAGCGTGAGGTCGGCGAAGGCGAGGTCGGCCAGCAACTGCCAGTCGGCCACCAGCCGCCGGGCGTGGTCGACCTGTGCCGGGCTGGACGCCGTGCCGCGCGTGAGGCGCTCGGAGAGGCTGCTCATGGTGGGCCAGAGCCTAGGCGGGGGCCTCCGTAGGCTCGGGGCGTGGTGCCCGTCCCTGCCCTGCGCATCGAGTCCGCCACTCCCGAGGACTTCGACCGCATCGCCGACCTCACCGTCTCCACCTATGTGGGCGGCGGGCTCGCCTCCACCGGCTACGCCGCCGAGCTCGCCGACGTCGCCGGCCGGGCGGCACGCGCCGAGCTGCTGGTGGTCCGGGACGACTCCGGCGACGTCGTGGGCAGCGTCGCGCTGGTGCTGGAGGGCGACTTCGGCGAGGTGACGGAGTCCGACGACGAGGCGGGCTTCCGGATGCTCGTGGTGGACCCCGCGGCGCAGGGACGCGGCATCGGAGCCGCCCTGGTGCGGGAGTGCCTGTCCCGCGCCCGTGCCGCCGGGAAGCGGCGCGTCGTCATCTCCACGGGCACGCGGATGACCGCCGCCCAGCGCCTCTACGAGCGGCTGGGGTTCGTCCGGGTGACCGAGCGGGACTGGACGCCCGTGCCGGGCATCGACCTGCTGGTGTACGCCCGGGAGATGTGAGGCGGCGCCGCGTCAGCCGGCGGCGACGGTGGCGATGAGGTCGCCCTCCTGGAGGACCTCGCCCTCCACCACGTGCATCTCCTGCACGGTGCCCGCGTGCTCGGTGAGCACCGGGATCTCCATCTTCATGGACTCGAGGATGACCAGCGTGTCACCGGCGGACACCGGGGAACCCGGCTCCACGAGCACCTTCCAGACGCTGGAGACCATCTCCGCGTGGATCTCCTCGACCGCCACCGCGACCTCCTGCTCACACCGTCCGCGAACCCTCATCCAAGCACGGGGGCCGGACCGTCAGCCCCGCGGCAGCGCCTCGTCGGCGGCGAGTCGTCCGAGCACCGCGCACACCTCGGCGCCGTCGTGCGGCACGCCGGTCTCCGGAAGGCCGGCCAGCGCCTCGCTCGCCGCACGGGCCGCGGTCGCCGTGTCGGCCGCGCCGGCGCTCACGGTGGCCAGCAGGGCGTCGTACCAGCCGTCCAGCCGGTCGCCGGGGTCGTAGCCGGTGACGGCGACCAGGTCCACCCCCGGGGCGGACCCAGGAGGACGACCCGAGCCCGGCAGCCGGCCCGTGATCCGGCCCGCGGTGCCGGGCGCCAGCGTCGAGCGCAGCTGCACGGCGACGGCGGACCGCGGCTCGGAGCCGGACGGCGCGGCGGCCGTGTCGCGGGGACCGGCCGCACTGCGCAGCGCGAGCTCGACGGCGTCGACGCCGTGCGCACGTTCCAGCACGGCCATGTCCAGGGACAGCCCGGCCGCGACCTCGCCGAGCTCGCCGTCGGGTGAGATGCCGACCGTGACCAGCCCGCGCCAGCCCAGCTCGGGCAGCCGGCGGGCGGCGGATGGCAGCTGCTCGGGGACGCCGGGGGTCCACGAGACCCGGGCGATCCCCGCGGCGCGGTCGCGGGCCACGGGCGTGGTGAACCGCAGGCCCTCGGCGGTCACCCACGCGAGGAAGCCGCGCTCGCTCGCGGGCTCCACGCCGTCACCGCCGAGCCGCTCGAGCACCTCCGGGTCCGGGCCCACCCAGCGCAGGCCGGCGCCGATGACGGCGGCGGCCAGGCGGGCGTTGCCCGCCAGTGCCGGCGGTACCGGCAGCACGGCCTCGACACCGCTGCGCCGCGCCGCTTCGACGATGCGGTCCACGGCCAGGTAGCTCTCCGCGGCCGGCGCGGGCCCCAGGAGGACGGCGTCGTCGGCCAGCCGCACGTGGCGGGCGGAGCGCTCGGACTCGCTGTGCACCGCCACGGCCTTGACGCCGAGCCGTTCGCAGGCGGCCACCGCGGCACAGCCGGCGGGCCCCCGTCCTGCGACGAGAACGCTCTCGATCTCCAGCTGCGGCACCGCGATTTCCTCCTGCGTTCCCCTGCCCGACGAGGTCGCCGGGTCCCCCGTGAGAGGCTTGTCGCGTCAGCTTGGCGGGTTCGGCGACGCCGCGCACGATACGTGCGCCTCGTCCCGGCCCCGCGGGAACCAGGGCCCCCCGGCCCACCTGCACCGTGAGAGGAGGGCAGCGATGTCCAAGCGCGGACGAAAGCGTCGCTCCCGCAAGGGGAACAAGGCGAACCACGGCAAGCGTCCCAACGCCTGAAACAGGCGGAAGACGATCGAAGGCCCCGTTCCGCAGAGTCGCGGACGGGGCCTTCGTCATCCGGCCTCGTCCCGGGTCCCGCCCTGAGCCTGCGAAGGGTGGGGAGGACGAGGTCCTTCTTCAGTCGCCGGTGCGCTCGATCGTCACGCGCTCGACGCTGATCTGGGTGCCGTCCTCTTCGATGGACACGCTGGTCAGCTGCATCTTGATCCGGTCCCGCAGGCCCGACGGCGGCTTGTCACCACCGCAGCGGCGGCGCACCAGTGCCTTGAACTCCTGCTCGATGCCGAACTCCCGCAGGCACGAGGAGCAGTCCTCGAGGTGCTCGGCGATCACAGCCCGGCGGTCGTCGTCCGTCTCGTGGTCGAGGAACTCGAAGACGTGCGTCAGGACGTCGTCGCACGAGTTGATCTCGATCGGCTCACCGGCACGCGCAGCGTCGTCGCTCATCACTTGCTCGCTTCCTCACCGGCACCGGCACGGACGAAGCCGCGCTCACGGGCGTAATCGGCCAGCAGCTTCTGCAGACCGCGACGGCCGCGGTGCAGCCGGGACATCACCGTGCCGATGGGCGTGCCCATGATCTCGGCGATCTCCTTGTAGGCGAAGCCCTCCACGTCGGCCAGGTACACCGCAAGCCGGAAGTCCTCGGGGAGCTGCTGCAGGGCCTCCTTGATGTCGGAGTCCGGCAGGTGGTCCAGCGCCTCGATCTCGGCCGAGCGCAGACCGGTGGAGCTGTGCTCCTCGGCGGCGTACAGCTGCCAGTCCTGCACCTGCTCGGTGGGGTACTGCTGCGGCTGCCGCTGCTTCTTGCGGTAGCTGTTGATGTAGGTGTTCGTCAGGATCCGGTACAGCCAGGCCTTGAGGTTGGTCCCCTCGGCGAACTGGTGGAACGCGGAGTAGGCCTTGACGAACGTCTCCTGGACCAGGTCCTCGGCGTCGGCCGGGTTGCGGGTCATCCGCAGGGCCGCCGGGTACAGCTGGTCCAGGAAGGGCAGCGCGTCCCGCTCGAAACGGGCGTCGCGCTCGGCACGGGTCTCGGCGACCTCGGTCCGGCTGCCGCCCTCTCGGGCCTCGGGCACCTCTACCGGCGCCTCGGGCAGCTGGCCAGGGTTCTCCACCGCGGACTCCTCAGGCACCGACCGTCCTCTCTGGGGCCCCCGGACGCGGGGCGCCACATCGATCGATCCTAGCCGCGCGGCATCCGGGCGGCCCGGGGGACGCCGGTGCGCGACCCTCTGACGGGTGCTGGAGACGGTGCTGCTCACGGTCGGTGCAACGGCTGGGGCCGCCGGACGCATTCCCCGGCGGCGGATCTCGCTACAGTCCGGCGCCGTGGCGGCGACCCCGGCGGTGCGGATCCTGGAGCAGGCGGAGGTTCCGCACGTCCTGCATCCCTACGACCCCGAACACCCCTCCGACCAGGGGCACGGCGACGCCGCGGTGGCAGCGCTGGGAGCCGATCCCCGGCAGGTGTTCAAGACCCTGCTGACCCGCGTGGACGGCGCGCTCACCGTCGCGGTGGTGCCGGTGAGCGGAAGCCTCGACCTCAAGGCGCTGGCCGCCGCGACCGGCGGTCGCAAGGCGGCGATGGCCGATCCGGTCGACGCCGAGCGGGCCACCGGGTACGTGGTCGGCGGGATCAGCCCGCTGGGCCAGAAGAAGGCACTCCCGACGGTGGTCGACATCTCGGCGCTGGAGTTCGCCACGGTGATGGTCAGCGCCGGCAAGCGCGGCCTGCAGCTGGAGCTGCCGCCGGCCGACCTGGTGCGGCTCACCCGCGCCCGCACCGCACCGATCGGTCGCTGAGGCGGCAGGACCGCGCGGTGGCCGACGCCCGTCGGCCGGGGCGACCCGGACGGGCGACAGGACGGCAGGCGCAGACGGCGGTCAGGGCTGGCCGTAGGGCGTGAGCAGCTGGTCGACCGGGGCGAAGTCGTCGGTGAGGACGGCGGCATCACCGACGAACCGGTCGAGCTCGTCGCCCTCGGCCACCTGCCAGGCGAGGTCCCGGTCGGTGAGGGCCTCCGCGATCGCGTCGGCGGGCAGGGGGCGCTGCGAGGCGACGGCGACCAGGTTCCCGCCGTCCTCACCCGCGAGCACCGGTGCGCGCGCCAGCAGGACCACGGAGCCGAACACCTCGCGCAGGGTCGCCAGCTCCGCGCGGACGAAGCCCAGTGGCGGGTGGTCGATGAGGTTGACCGCGTAGACGCCGTCGTCGGCCAGAGCCCGGTCCACCAGCTGCATCGCCTCCCGGGTGGTCAGCTGCCAGGGCACCGAGAGCCCGCCGAAGGCGTCACCCACGACGAGGTCCCGCTCCCCCGCCGGTTCCTCGGCCATGTCTCTTATACACATATGATGACGCCGAAGAATAGGGTTGCGTAGCAGAGGGTGTACGTCGCTTAAACAACAAACAAACACAGTTCTTACTACGACAGTCAAACAGTGATATAAATCAAGTAGAATCAATCTACTTTACTATATCTATTATTTT
>NZ_POQU01000064.1 GCF_002938425.1 Blastococcus atacamensis
AGAGGTGTAGAAGAGACAGGGGCGGGGGTGGCCATCAGACCTCCGGGATGCGGGCCGCGACGGCGCGGCGGTCGGGCTTGCCCGTGTGCAGGGTCGGGACGGAGTCGATCAGGTGCAGTTGCCGGGGGGCCGCGGGGGCACCGAGGCGGTCGGCCACCCAGGGGCGCAGGAGGGCGAGGTCCGGAGCGGCTCCGGGTGCCGCGACGACGGCGGCGACGACGCGCTGGCCCCACTCGGGGTCGGCGCGGCCGAACACGACGGCGTCGGCGACGGCGGGGTGCTCGCGCAGCGCCGCCTCGACCGCCGCGGGCACCACGTTGACCCCGCCGGAGATGACGACGTCGTCCAGCCGGCCGTGCACGCTCAGCCGCCCGTCGGATCCGAGCGTGCCGGCGTCCCGGGTGCGGAACCAGCCGTCGGCGAACGCGGCCGCGGTCGCACCGGGATCGCGCCGGTAGCCGACCGCCAGCATCGGGCCGGCCAGCTCGACACCTCCCTCGGCGATGCGGACCCGGGTGCCCTCCAGCGGCAGCCCGTCGTAGACGCAGCCGCCGGCGGTCTCGGTCATCCCGTAGGTGGTGACGACGGCGACGCCCTCGGCCCGGGCGCGGTCGAGCAGCGCCGGGTCGGTGGCCGCGCCGCCCACCAGCACCGCGTCGAAGGCGCGCAGCGCCTCGGGCTCGGCGTCCAGCGCGCGGCGCAGCTGGGTCGGGACCATCGAGGTGTAGCGGCGGTCCCCGGCCGGCATCCGGGCCACGGCGGCGGTCAGGGTCTCGCCCTCGGCCACCCGGACCGCGGTGCGGTCGCTGAGGATGCTGCGGCACAGGACCTGGAGGCCCGCGATCGCCGACACCGGAAGGCTCAGCAGCCAGCTGCCGTGGCCGCCGATCCGGTCCAGGGTCGCCGCCGCCGAGGCGCGCAGGGCATCGGCCGACAGCAGCACCCCGCGGCCGCCGCCGGTCGAGCCGGAGGTGACGACGACGAGGTCCGTGCCCGGCTCGAGCGGCTCGTCGGGGCGCAGCACCGCCCGGGCGGCGTCGACGACGGCCGGCGGTCCGGACGGCAGGACGGCCAGCGGGCGCGAGCCGTCGAGGGCGGCGCGGAGGTGGTCGTCGGAGAGCTCGGCCGCGGCCACGAGGGTCAGGTGCCGAGCCACGAGGGACGAGCCTACGACCCGGCCCGATTACGCTGGTCACCGTGACAGCCGCCCCCGCCGCCGCACTGCCGGCGGGGATCACCGAGCTGGCGATCTACGAGGTGCCGCTGCGCACCCGCTTCCGGGGCATCGACGTCCGCGACGGGGTGCTGCTGCGCGGCCCGGCCGGCTGGGGGGAGTTCTCCCCGTTCTGGGACTACGACGCCGCCGAGAGCCGTCGCTGGTGGGCCGCCGCCGTGGAGGCCGCCGTCGAGGACTGGCCGGCACCGCTGCGCGACTCGGTCCCGGTGAACGTGACGGTGCCGGCGGTCGACGCCGAGCGGGCGCACGCGATCGTCGCGGCGTCGGGTTGCCGCACCGCCAAGGTGAAGGTCGCCGAGCCGGGCCAGACGGCCGCTGATGACCGGGCCCGCGTGGAGGCGGTGCGCTCGGCGCTGGGACCGGCGGGTGCCATCCGGGTCGACGCCAACGCCGCGTGGGACGTCGACACCGCGGTGCGGCGGATCCGCGAGCTCGACGCCGCCGTCGGCCTGGAGTACGTCGAGCAGCCCTGCCCCGGCCTGGACGAGCTGGCGAGGCTGCGCCGCCGGATCGACGTCCGCGTCGCCGTGGACGAGGGGGTCCGGCGCTCGGCGGACCCGCTGCGGGTGGACCTGCGGGAGGCCGGCGACGTCGTCGTCCTCAAGGTGCAGCCGCTGGGCGGGGTGCGCGCCGCGCTGCGGGTCGCGGAGGTGCACGGGCTGCCGTGCGTCGTCTCCTCGGCGCTGGAGTCCTCGGTGGGCATCGCGGCCGGGGTGGCGCTGGCCGCCGCGCTGCCGGAGCTCCCGTTCGCCTGCGGGCTCGCCACGGTCGCGCTGTTCACCGCCGACGTGAGCGGCACGCCGCTGCTGCCGGTCGACGGTGCCCTGCCGGTGGTCCGGCCCGAGCCCGACCGGCTGGCCTCCCTCGCGGCCGGCGACGGCACGGCGGCCCGCTGGCGGGCTCGGATCGACGAGGTGCTCGCCGCGTGAACCCCTCCACCGCCTTCGCGCGGGTGCTGGTCGACGAGCTGGTGCGCGGCGGCGTGACCGATGCGGTCCTGGCGCCCGGCTCCCGGTCCGCCCCGGTGGCGCTGGCCCTCACCGCGGCCGAGCGGGACGGACGGCTGCGACTGCACGTGCGCATCGACGAGCGCACCGCGTCGTTCCTGGCGCTGGGCCTGGCCAAGGCCTCCGGCCGGCCGGTGCCCGTGCTGACCACCTCGGGGACGGCGACCGCGCACCTGCACGCGGCCGTGCTCGAGGCGCACGAGAGCGGGGTGCCGCTGCTGGCGCTGACGGCCGACCGGCCGCCGGAGCTGCGGGCCACCGGTGCCAACCAGACGATCGAGCAGGCCGGCCTCTACGGCGGTGCGGTGCGCTGGGCGATCGACGTGGGCGTGCCGGAGCCCGGCCGCGAGGAGGCGCAGAACCGCTACTGGCGCTCGGTGGTCGCCAAGGCGCTGATCACGGCGACCGGTGGACTCTCCGGGGACCCGGGACCGGTGCAGCTGAACCTGGCGCTGCGCGAGCCGCTGATGCCCGACGACGAACCCGGCGAGCTCGTCGGCTCCTGGGCCGGTCGGCCCGGCGGTGCGCCGTGGACCGCGGCGCGGCGCAGCTCGGCCGCCGCGATGGGGCCGCTGCCGGACTGGCACCAGCGCACGCTCGTGGTGATCGGCGACGGGCCGGCGTTCTGGGGGCGGGTCGCGGCGAACACGGCCGCGGGCAACGGGTGGCCGGTGCTGGCCGAGCCGTCGAGCGGTGCCGCCGGCCTCCGGGGTGGGGCGCTGCTGCTCGGCGCCCCGGAGTGGCTGGCCGGGCACCGGCCCGACCGGGTCGTCGTCGTGGGCCGGCCGACGCTGTCGCGGCCGGTCTCGGCACTGCTGGCCGATCCGCGCGTGCACGTCGAGACGGTCACCACCGGCCCCCGCTGGGCCGACGCGGTGCGGTCCAGCGCGGAGGTGGGTGTCGGGCTCCTCGGGGGACCAGGGGAGGGTGGCACCGTCGAGCCCGGCTGGTCCCGGGAGTGGTCGGCCGCCGCCGACCGGGTGGGCGCGGCCGTGGACGCCGTGCTCGACTCGTCGCCGTCCCTGACCGCGGCCCGGGTGGCGCGGGACGTCGTCGGCGTGCTGCCGTCCGGAGCGCTGCTGGTGCTCGGCTCCTCCACGCCGGTGCGGGACGTCGACCGGCTGGCCGTGCGGCGGGCCGACCTCACCGTGCTGGCCAACCGCGGCGTGGCAGGCATCGACGGCACCATCTCCACCGCGGTCGGGGCGGCGCTGGTGCACGGCGGTCCGTCGTTCGCGCTGATGGGTGACCTGACGTTCCTGCACGACCTCACCGGTCTGCTCCTCGGTGAGGGGGAGCGGGAGCCGGACCTGACCGTCGTCGTCCCGGACAACGACGGCGGCGGGATCTTCGCCCAGCTGGAGCCCGGCCAGGACCGCTACGCCGCCGACTACCGGCGGGTGTTCGGCACACCGCACGGCCGCGACCTGGTGGCGGTGGCGCAGTCGCTCGGCTGGGCGGCGTCCCGGGTGTCGGCACCGGAGGAGCTGTCGACGGCGCTGCGCCTGGGCGGGCCACGCGTCGTCGTCGTCCGCACCGACCAGCGGGCGGAGGCCGCCCTTGCCGGGGAGCTGCGCGCGGCCGCGGTGGCGGCGCTGAAGCCCTGAGGTCCTGCGGATCTCTTGCGTCTGCCGTGCGGCTGCCCTGCGTCTGGAGCGGCAGAGTTCTCCTTGCACGGGGGACGCGCCCCGGCGGGAGCGGTGGGAGGAGTTCGACGATGAGCCAGGACGTGCTGCGCCCGGTCCGCCTGCTGGCGGCCACGATCGCGGTCGCGGCCGGCATCGCCGGATTCGCTCTGGGGGACACCGCACCCGCCGGGGCCACTCCGACCGACGTCGTGCTGGTCCACGTCGGCTGACCCCGGAGGGCCCGCCGGTTCAGCCCTCGAGCGCTGCCTGGAAGGCGGCGAACTTCGACTGGGTCTCGGCCAGCTCCGCGGACGGGTCGGAGCCGGCCACGATGCCGCAGCCGGCGAACAGGCGCGCGCCGTGGTCGCCCACCAGCTCCGCACAGCGCAGCGCCAGGCCGAACTCGCCGTTGCCCGTGGCGTCCAGCCAGCCCACCGGTCCCGCGTAGCGGCCCCGATCCATGCCCTCCAGCTCACCGATCAGCGCGGCCGCGTCCGGGGTGGGCGTGCCGCAGACGGCGGCCGTCGGGTGCACCGCACCCACGAGCTCCAGCAGCCCGGCCCCGGCGGCGCGCCCGCTGCTCGCCTGGGTGCCGACGACGTCGGTCGCCAGGTGCCGCACGTTCGCCAGCGTGAGCAGCTGCGGCTCGACAGGGGTGTCCAGGGCGTCGCAGTAGGGCTCCAGGGCACGCACCAGCGAGTCGACGGCGAGCGCGTGCTCGGCGCGGTCCTTGGCGGATGCCAGGAGCGCGCGCGCCAGGCGCTCGTCCTCCGCACCGGCGCCGCGCGGGGCCGTGCCGGCGAGGACGCGCGCGGACAGCCGGCGGCCGGTGCGGCGCAGCAGCAGCTCCGGAGTGGCGCCGAGCAGCCCGTCGACGGCGAAGGTCCAGCAGTCGGGGAACCGGGCCGCGAGCCGGCGCAGCAACCGCCGGGGGTCGAGCGGGACGTCGGAGGAGACGAGCAGGTCACGGGCGAGGACCACCTTGGCCAGGTCGCCGGCGTCGATCCGCTCCACGGCCTCGGCCACGGCCGCGCACCAGCTCGCCGGGTCCAGGGCGCCGTCGGCGTACCGGAGGCGGGGGGAAGGGCCCGCGGTCAGCGAATGGGGCTCGGGCAGCACGGGCGCGGTGCCGACGGCGGTGATCCAGCCGACGCCCTCGCGCCGTCCGGCCACCACCTCCGGCACGACGAACACCGACGTCCCGGCGGCGGGGTCGAAGGCGACGCTGCCGAAGAGCACCGGGCCGGAGCCGGGGACGCCCAGCTCGTCGTCGACGTCGAGGCCTGCGGTGTAGTCGTCCCACCAGTCGGCGGCGTCGGCCAGCGCGCGGGGGCCGGTGACCTCGATGCGGGCGGCCTCGCCCCAGCCGACCAGGCCCTCGCCGCGGCGCACCCAGGAGAGCCCGCCGCGGGCGGGGAGGAGGTCGAGCAGCTCCCCGGCGGCGTCGGACCGGACCGTCGTGACGGTGCGCGACGCCGCTGCCGGGGAGGTCAGGGCGGCCGCGGTCACGGCCCCAGGGTAAGAGGCCTTGTAGCGTCGATGGTGTGGCAGACCGGCGAGAGACCCAGCACACCGCGGGCGCGAGGGCCGGTCTGGACAAGCGCCCGGCCGAGGTCGCGGCCATGTTCGACCGCGTCGCGAAGCGCTACGACGTCACCAACACGGTGCTCTCCGGCGGCCTGGACTCCTCCTGGCGGCGGGCCACCCGGGAGGCGCTGGGCGCCCGCCCGGGCCAGACGGTGCTGGACGTCGCGGCCGGCACCGCCGTCTCCACGGTGGAGCTCGCCGCCGGAGGCGTGCGCGCCATCGCCTGCGACTTCTCCCAGGGGATGCTGCGCGCGGGTGCCGCCCGCCCGGTGCCCAAGATCGCCGGTGACGCGATGGCGCTGCCACTGGCCGACGAGAGCGTGGACGGCGTCGTCATCTCCTTCGGCCTGCGCAACGTGGCCGATCCCGACGCCGCCCTGCGGGAGTTCTCCCGGGTGACGAAGCCCGGCGGCACGCTGGTGGTCTGCGAGTTCTCCAGCCCCACCTGGTCGCCGTTCCGCACCGTCTACACCGAGTACCTGATGAAGGCGCTGCCCCGGATCGCCCGCGCGGTGAGCAGCAACCCGGAGGCGTACGTCTACCTGGCGGAGTCGATCAGGGCGTGGCCCGACCAGGCGGCTCTGGCCTCCCGGCTGCAGGGTGCCGGCTGGTCCGACGTCGCCTGGCACGACCTGACCGGTGGGATCGTCGCGCTGCACCGCGGCCGCAAGGTCTGACGTGCGGGTCATCCGCGGCGACCGGTCGCTGCCGGCGCCCTTCGACCATCCCCACGCGGCGCTCGTCCTGAGGCCGTGGGACACCTCGCGTCCGGCGGTGACGGCGCAGGTCACGGTGACCGCGCCCCTGGCGGCCCTGCGTCCGGCCGGGTGGGCGGCGCCCAGCATCGGCGCCGAACCACCCACCCTGGACGGGGAGCCGATCACCGCTGCGCACCTGCGGGAGCTGCTCGGCCGGCTCGACGCGCTCGGTGTGCAGGCCCCGCCGGGCGGTGGTCTGGCGGTGGCCATCACGGGCGACGACGGCGCCCTGCTGGCGGCGGTCACCGTCACCGAGCTCCGGCGGATCGCCGCGCGGGGATGCGTCGTCCACGGCAGGGGCGCGGACTGCGGGTGCGCGCTGGTGGGCCGTCCCCCGGCGATGCCCGGCTACCACCGCTCCACGGCGCAGGAACGGTTCCTCCGCCTGCGGGACCGCACCTGCCGCCACCCGGGCTGTTCGCGGTCGGCCGGTCGCGCCGATGCCGACCACGTGGTGCCCTACGACTGCGGCGGGCGCACCAGCTGCGAGAACCTCTGCTGCCTGTGCCGGACGCACCACCGGCTGAAGACCTTCGCGCGGGGATGGCGGTTCGAGCTGCTCCCGAACGGCACGCTGCTGGTGACCACGCCGAGCGGCGTCACCCGCACCACACGACCACCGGGTCTGCGCGACGTCCGAACCCAGCCCGCGCTCCCTCCGCCACCTCGGCCACCGGACGAGGCGCCACCGTTCTGACGTGTGAGCCCGGCGCCGTATGCGGGTCGGACACCCACCGGCGAGGGGCCGGTGTCGGCTAGGTCACACCGGGGCCTAGACTCGAAGCCGACGACCTTGTGAACTATTTCACAAGGTCGGTCCGAGTCGCTGACGACGCCGGGGAGGGTGCATGGCCCGCGCAACTGCCGAGCACCGTGCCGACGTCGTCGTGGTCGGTGCGGGTCCCGCGGGCGCGAGCGCGGCATGGCACCTGGCGCGCACCGGTGTGGACGTCGCCCTCCTGGAGAAGGCCGAGTTCCCGCGCGAGAAGGTCTGCGGTGACGGGCTGACCCCGCGCGGCGTGAAGGCCCTGCTGGACATGGGCGTGGACACCTCCGCCCCGGGCTGGGTGCGCCGCCGGGGGCTGCGCGTGCACGGGGGTGGTCGGATCGCCGAGGTCGACTGGCCCCGGCTGGACTCCTGGCCCGACCACGGCCTCGTGCGCACCCGCAAGGAGATGGACGCGCTTCTCACCGAGCACGCGGTCGGCGCCGGCGCCCGACTGGTCACCGGCACCACCGTCACCGAACCGTTGCTCGACGACGACGGGCGCGTCACCGGCGTCCGCGCGGAGGCGGGCGAGGACCGCGAGCCGGTCACCTGGCACGCGCCGCTGGTCGTGTCCGCCGAAGGGCTGTCCGGCCGGTTGGCGAAGAGCCTCGGGCTGCTCCGCCGCACGGACCGGCCGCTCGGTGTCGCCGTCCGCAGGTACGTGAGCAGCCGGCGCACCCACGACGACTACCTCGACATCGCCTTCGACCTGACCGCCGAGGGCCCGAGCCGCGACTCCATGCCCGGCTACGGCTGGATCTTCGGCATGGGCGACGGCACCGCCAACGTCGGCTACGGCCTGCTCGACACCCGCCGGGGCACCGGCGCCGACCGGCGGATCATCCTGCGGCGGTGGCTGGACCTGTTCCCCGACGAGGAGGGCCTGCGGGAGGAGGACGCCGTCACGCCGCTGCGTGGTGCGGGGCTGCCGATGGCGCTGAGCCGTGGCCCGGCGTACACCCGCGGGCTCCTGCTGGCCGGTGACACCGCCGGCACGGTGAACCCGTGCAACGGTGAGGGCATCAGTTACGCCCTGGAGAGCGGCCGGATGGCCGCCGAGGCCGCGGCCGAGGCGCTCGCCGCGCCCTCGGTCGCCGCGCGCGAGGCGGTGCTGCAGCGGTACCCCGCGCGGCTGCGCGAGGAGGTGGGCCGCCACCACCGGCTCGGCATGGGGTTCCTCGCGCTGCTCTCCCGGCCCGGCGTCGTCCGGCTGGCCACCGCCCGGGGCCTGCGCCGTCCGAAGCTGGTCGACGGCGCGCTCCGCCTCATGGGCAACCTGACCGACGGGCGCGACGGCGACGCGGTGGACCGCGCGCTGGCCGTCCTCCTCCGACTCACCCCGGCGGCCTGAGCCATGACAGCTGGACGAATGGCGGCCGCGGCGATGCATCGATCCGACACGAACGCTCCGTGTCCTCATCGTGACCCGGGCGTGACCGAACTCACCCTAGGGTTTCAGTGATGCTCTCGACCTACGTCCCCATCGTCGGGCTCTTCGTGCTGGCTGCGGCGTTCGCGCTGTTCTCGGTCGCGGCCGCGCCCTACATCGGGCCGCGCCGCTACAACCGGGCCAAGCTCGAGGCCTACGAGTGCGGGATCGAGCCGGTCGACCAGCCGCTCACCGGCGGTCGCTTCCCGGTCAAGTACTACCTGACGGCGATGTTGTTCATCGTCTTCGACATCGAGATCGTCTTCCTCTACCCGTGGGCCGTGCACAACGAGGCGCTGGGGCTCTTCGGCCTGGTGGAGATGGCGGTTTTCATCGCCACCGTGTTCATCGCCTACGCGTACGTGTGGCGACGTGGGGGGTTGGAATGGGACTGAGTGTGGGGCTGGCGATCTAGATGGGTCTCGAGGAGAAGCTGCCCAGCGGCGTGCTGCTGACCAGCGTGGAGAAGCTGGTCAACTGGACGCGGAAGTCGTCGCTGTGGCCGGCCACGTTCGGCCTCGCCTGCTGCGCCATCGAGATGATGGCCTCGGGCGCCGGCCGCTACGACCTGGCCCGGTTCGGCATGGAGGTCTTCCGGGCCTCGCCGCGCCAGGCCGACCTGATGATCGTTGCCGGCCGGGTGAGCCAGAAGATGGCGCCGGTCCTGCGCCAGATCTACGACCAGATGCCCGAGCCGCGCTGGGTGCTCGCCATGGGCGTCTGCGCCAGCTCCGGCGGCATGTTCAACAACTACGCCGTCGTGCAGGGCGTCGACCACATCGTGCCGGTGGACATGTACCTGCCCGGCTGCCCGCCGCGGCCGGAGATGCTCATGGACGCGATCCTCAAGCTGCACCACAAGATCCAGCACGAGCCTCTCGGCGCGAAGCGGGCGCGGCAGCTGGAGCGGGAACGGCAGGAGGGCACGGCCAAGGACCTGCACGTGGAGATGCCCTCCACCGTCCGCGTCGACAAGGACCTCCGCCGGGCCTACGAGGAGGCGGCCGCGCAGGGTCGCACCGGCCAGTTCGGCATCGAGCAGCGCGGCGGCAACGCCGTCCTGCTGCCGACCGAGCGGGGTCAGAAGTGAGCACCGACGGCGGGTCGAACGTGGTGCCGGGCCGCGAGGAGGCCGGGTACGACGACGCGACGGCACCCTCGGGCGGTTTCCGGAAGGGCGCGTTCGGCGTCAGCGGCAGCGGTGACACGTCCGGCTTCGGCGGGCTGGTCCGCGTCGAGCCCGGCGGCGCGGTCGCGCTGCACTCCACCGAGCGGCCCTACGGCGGCTGGTTCGACGAGGTCACCGACGCGCTGATCGACGCGGTGGGGGAGGCCACGTTCGCCGCCGCCGTCCAGCGGGTCCTCGTCGACCGCGGCGAGATCACCTACTTCGTCGCCCGGGAGCACCTGCTCACCCTGGTGCAGGCACTGCGCGACGACGAGGCCCTGCGCTTCGAGCTGCTGTCCAGCGTGTCGGGCGTCGACTACCTGGACAGCGGCGGACCGGCCGTGGGCCCCGGCCGGCCGCGGCTGCACGCGGTCTACCACCTGACCTCGATGACGTACCGACGCCGGATCCGGCTCGAGGTCGCCGTCACGGCGGAGGACCCGCACGTCCCCTCGGTCACCGGCACCTACCCGACGGCGGACTGGCACGAGCGGGAGACCTTCGACATGTTCGGGATCGTCTTCGACGGCCACCCGGGCCTCACCCGGATCCTCATGCCGGACGACTGGGACGGTCACCCGCAGCGCAAGGACTACCCCCTCGGCGGGATCCCGGTCGAGTACCACGACGCGACGATTCCTCCGCCCGACACCCGGAGGGCGTACCGATGACCACGACGCAGGATCCGTACGCCGGTTCCCGGGAGACCACCGAGGGGCGGGTCTACACAGTCACCGGTGGGGACTGGGACGCCACGCTCGGCGCCGACCCCCACGAGAACGAGCGCCTCGTGGTCAACATGGGCCCGCAGCACCCGTCCACCCACGGCGTGCTCCGGCTGGTGCTCGACCTCGAGGGCGAGACGGTGACGAAGGCGCGGGTGGTCATCGGCTACCTGCACACCGGCATCGAGAAGAACACCGAGTACCGCAACTGGGTGCAGGGCACGACCTTCGTGACCCGCATGGACTACCTGGCCCCGCTCTACAACGAGGCCGGCTACTGCATGGCGGTCGAGAAGCTGCTCGGCATCGAGGTGCCGCAGCGCGCGCAGACGATCCGCCTGCTGGTCATGGAGATCAACCGGATCGCCTCGCACTTGGTCGGCCTGGCCACCGGCGGCATGGAGCTCGGCGCGCTCACCGCGATGACCAACGGGTTCCGCGAGCGGGAGATGTGCCTGGACCTGCTCGAGGAGATCACCGGACTCCGGATGAACCACGCCTACATCCGGCCCGGCGGACTGGCCCAGGACCTGCCCGAGGGTGCCGTCGAGCACATCCGCGAGTTCCTCGAGGTCATGCCCAAGCGGGTGGCCGACTTCCACCGGATGCTCACCGGTCAGCCGATCTGGCAGCGCCGGCTCAAGGACGTCGGGTACCTCGACGTCACCGGCTGCCTGGCGCTGGGCGTCACCGGGCCGATCCTGCGCTCCGCGGGCCTGCCCTGGGACATGCGCAAGGTCGAGCCCTACCTGGGTTACGAGACCTACGACTTCGAGGTGCCGACCGCCGACACCTGCGACGCCTGGGGTCGCTACCTGGTCCGCATGGCCGAGGTGAACGAGTCGCTGAAGCTCATCGGCCAGGCGCTGGACCGGCTCGAGCCCGGCCCGGTGATGGTCGAGGACCGGAAGATCGCCTGGCCCGCGCAGCTCGCGCTGGGCCCCGACGGCATGGGCAACTCCCACGAGCACGTCGCGCACATCATGGGCCAGTCGATGGAGGCCCTCATCCACCACTTCAAGCTGGTCACCGAGGGCTTCCGCGTCCCGGCGGGCCAGGTGTACGTGCCGATCGAGTCGCCCCGCGGCGAGCTCGGCTACCACGTCGTCAGCGACGGGAGCACCCGCCCGTGGCGGGTCCACGTGCGCGACCCCAGCTTCGTGAACCTGCAGGCCACGGCGGCGATGAGCGAGGGCGGCATGATCGCCGACGTCATCGCGGCCATCGCATCGATCGACCCGGTGATGGGGGGCGTCGACAGATGAGTGCACTTCCCGGTTCCATGGAGGGCGCGCTGACGACGGGTCTGGACGACAGCCCTGTCCTGCCCGCGCCGGCGGACCTGCCTCCGCTGACCGAGCAGACCCGGATCGAGGCACGGGAGATCATCGCCCGCTACCCGGTCGCGCGGTCGGCGCTGCTCCCGATGCTGCACCTGGTGCAGAGCTACCAGGGCTACGTCAGCCCCGAGGGCGTCGCGCTCTGCGCCGAGGAGCTGGGCCTGACCAAGGCCGAGGTGGGCGCGGTGGCGACCTTCTACACGATGTACAAGCGCCGTCCGACCGGCCGCCACCTGGTCAGCGTCTGCACCAACACGCTCTGCGCGGTCCTCGGCGGGCAGCGGATCATGGACGCGCTGTCGGCCGACCTCGGCGTCCACCACGACGAGACCTCCGCCGACGGCTCGATCACCCTCGAGCACGCCGAGTGCCTGGCCGCCTGCGACTACGCGCCGGTCGTCACGGTCGACTACGAGTTCTACGACCAGCAGGACGTCGAGAGCGCCCGGGCCCTGGTCCAGGCGCTGCGCCGCGGCGACAAGCCGCACCCCACGCGCGGTGCCCCGCTGACGGACTTCCGGGGCGTCTCCCGGCAGCTCGCCGGCTTCTCCCAGCACGCCGACGAGGCCGCCGCCGCGGCCGCCGTCGACGCGCCGGGGGAGTACGGGCCCACGCTTGCCGGTCTCCGGCTGGCCGCCGAGCGCGGCGAGTCCGCGCCGGAGATGCAGGGCCCGGAGCAGCCGCCGGCCGATGCCGAGGAGCCGCGCGAGACCGTGCGCCCCTCGGGGGACACCGGCGAGACGCCGGGCAAGGAGGCAGCCGACGCCCGCGTCGCCGCGGCCGACAACCCCGCCGAGGAGGCGGGTGCCGCCCAGTCCCACCCCGACAAGGGGGCGGAGTACGGCCGGGGACGGCCCGCCGGCGGCCTCGACCGGAGCGGCACCGGCACACCGGCGCAGAGCGAACCGGCCGGCGGTTACCAGGGGCCCGGTACCGGGCGCACCGTCGAAGGCCGCACCCCACCGAAGCGGAAGGGCTGAGCCATGCCCCTCACCCCCGTCCTCACCTCCCGGTGGGGCGCCGACCAGTCCTGGCGGCTGTCGACGTACGAGTCGATGGACGGCTACGCCGCCCTGCGCACGGCCCTGTCGATGAGCCCGGACGAGCTGGTCACCTCGGTCAAGGACTCCGGTCTCCGCGGTCGTGGCGGCGCCGGGTTCCCGACCGGCATGAAGTGGAGCTTCATCCCGCAGCCCAAGCCGGGGGAGACCCCGACCGGTCCGGCGGCCCTGCCCAAGTACCTCGTGGTCAACGCCGACGAGGGCGAGCCGGGCACCTGCAAGGACCTGCCGCTGATGATGGCCGACCCGCACTCGCTCATCGAGGGCGTCATCATCTCCGCGTACGCGATCCGCTCGCACCTGGCGGTCATCTACGTGCGCGGCGAGGCGGTGCACGCCCACCGCCGGCTGATGAACGCGGTGGGGGAGGCCTACGCCGCCGGCTACCTGGGCCGCGACATCCTCGGCTCCGGCTACGACCTCGAGCTGATCGTGCACGCCGGCGCCGGCGCCTACATCTGCGGCGAGGAGACGGCGCTGCTGGACTCGCTCGAGGGCTACCGCGGTCAGCCCCGGCTCAAGCCGCCGTTCCCCGCGGTCGCCGGTCTCTACGGCGCCCCGACGGTCATCAACAACGTCGAGACCCTGGCCAGCGTGCCGTTCGTCGTCCGGGGCGGCGCGGAGTGGTTCAAGGCGTTCGGCCCGGAGAAGTCGCCCGGCCCGAAGATCTACTCGCTGTCGGGCCGGGTCGTGCGCCCGGGCCAGTACGAGGCCCCCATGGGGACGACGATGCGCGAGCTGCTGGAGATGGCCGGCGGCGTGCGCCCGGGCCACGAGCTCAAGTTCTGGACGCCGGGCGGCTCCTCGACGCCGTACTTCACGCCCGAGCACCTCGACGTCCCGCTGGACTTCGACTCGGTCGCGGCCGCCGGCTCGATGCTGGGCACCACCGCGCTGATGGTGTTCGACGAGACGGACTCCATCGTCGAGGCGACCTTGCGGTTCACCCAGTTCTACGCGCACGAGAGCTGCGGCAAGTGCACCCCGTGCCGGGAGGGCACCTACTGGCTGGTCCAGATCCTGCAGCGGCTGGTCGACGGCCAGGGCACCGCGCAGGACCTCGACCTGCTGGTCGACACCTGCGACAACATCCTCGGCCGGTCGTTCTGCGCCCTCGGTGACGGCGCGACCAGCTGCATCTCCAGCTCGCTGAAGTACTTCAAGGACGACTACGTCGCCCTGCTGCCGCCCGAGGAGCAGGCCCGCCTGGGCCGCAGCCTCCGGCTCGAGCCCGTGGGAGCTGCGTCATGACGCTCGTGAATCCGACCCCCGCGCCGGCGGTCCCCCCGGGCACGCCCGGACCGCACACCCCGGCCGACGCCGTCCACTGCACCATCGACGGCTTCGACGTCGCCGTCCCGAAGGGCACGCTGATCATCCGGGCCGCCGAGATGATCGGCGTCCAGATCCCGCGGTTCTGCGACCACCCGCTGCTCGAGCCGGTCGGCGCGTGCCGGCAGTGCCTGGTGGAGGTGGAGGGCCAGCGCAAGCCGGTGGCCTCCTGCACGATGCCGGTCACCGACGGCATGGCGGTGCGGACGCAGCTGTCCAGCCCGGTGGCGGACAAGGCGCAGCAGGGCACGATGGAGCTGCTGCTGATCAACCACCCGCTCGACTGCCCGGTCTGCGACAAGGGCGGGGAATGCCCGCTGCAGAACCAGGCGATGAGCAACGGGCGCACCGAGACCCGGTTCGCCGGCGAGAAGCGCACCTACCCCAAGCCGCTGCCGATCAGCACCCAGATCCTGCTGGACCGGGAGCGCTGCGTGCTGTGCGCCCGGTGCACGCGCTTCTCCGAGCAGGTGGCCGGCGACCCGTTCATCGAGCTGTTCGAGCGCGGTGCCCTCCAGCAGGTCGCCGTCTACGAGGACGAGCCGTTCGAGTCCTACTTCTCGGGCAACACCACCCAGATCTGCCCCGTCGGGGCGCTCACCAGCGCCCAGTACCGGTTCCGGGCCCGGCCCTTCGACCTGCGCAGCGAGCCCAGCGTGTGCGAGCACTGCGCCTCGGGCTGCTCGATGCGCACCGACTACCGCCGGGGCAGGGTCACCCGCCGGCTGGCCGGGGAGGACCCCGCGGTCAACGAGGAGTGGACCTGCGACAAGGGGCGCTACGCGTTCCGCTACGCGACGGCCAACGAGCGGCTGACCACCCCGCTGGTGCGCCGCGACGGCGTCCTGCAGCCGGCCTCCTGGCCGGAGGCGTGGGCCGCCGCGGCCGCCGGGCTGTCCCAGGCCCGCGCGGAGGGCGGCGTGGGCGTGCTGCCCGGTGGCCGGCTGACGGTCGAGGACGCCTACGCCTGGGCCGCCTTCGCCCGCGTGGCCCTCGGCACCAACGACGTCGACGCGCGGGCCCGGGCGCACTCCGCCGAGGAGCTCGCCTTCCTCGAGGCCGTCGTCGCCGGCACCGGTCCGGGGACCGGCGCCGTCACCTACGACGACCTCGGGTCCGCCCCGGCCGTGCTGCTCGCCGGCCTGGAGCCCGAGGAGGAGTCACCGATCCTCTTCCTGCGGCTGCGCCGCGCCGTGCGCACCGGGAAGCTGTCGGTCTTCGACCTCGCGCCCTACGGGTCCCGGGCCGCCGAGAAGCTGCAGGCCACCGTGCTCGCCACGCTGCCCGGCGCCGAGGCCCGCTCGCTCGAGGCGCTCGCCGAGGGCAGCTGGGGCGGTCCCGCCGTCGAGGCGCTCCGGCAGCCCGGAGCCGTGGTGCTCGCCGGCGAGCGGCTGGCCGAGGTACCCGGCGCCTTCTCCGCCCTGGTCGGGCTCTCCCGGGCCACCGGCGCGCGCCTGGCCTGGGTCCCCCGTCGTGCCGGTGAGCGCGGAGCCGTGGAGGCCGGCGCCCTGCCGAACCTGCTGCCCGGCGGGCGCAGCGTCGCCGACGCAGCGGCCCGCGCCGAGGTGGCCGCGGTCTGGGGCATCGACCCCGCCGCGGTGCCGGCCCATCCCGGCCGCGACCTCACGGGCATCCTCACCGCCGTGCGCAGCGGCCGGCTGCCCGGGCTGCTCGTCGGCGGGGTGGACCCCGCCGACCTGCCCGACCCGGCGCTCGCGGTCGCGGCCCTCGACGCGGCGGCCTTCGTCGTCAGCCTCGAGATGTTCCCGAGCGCGGTGACCGAGCGCGCCGACGTCGTCCTGCCGGTGGCCGCGGCGTCGGAGAAGGCGGGCAGCTACCTGGACTGGGAGGGGCGGGTCCGCTCGTTCGACGCCACCCTGCACGGCACCGGCATGCTTTCCGACGGCCGCGTGCTGCACGGGCTCGCCGACGAGATGGACGTCGACCTGCGGCTGCCCACCCCGGAGGCGGCCCGCGCCGCCCTGGCCGCGCTGGGCACCCGGCGCACGGCGGCACCCTCGGTTCCGGGGCTCGACGTCCCGGCACCCGCGGTGCCGGCCCTGCGCGACGACGAGGCGCTGCTGGCCTCCTGGCGGCAGCTGCTCGACGTCGGCACCCTGCAGCGCGACGAGCCGGAGCTGGCCGGCACGGCCCGTCGTCCGGTGGCCCGCGTCGGCGCCGACACCGCCGCGCGGCTCGGGCTGGCCGACGGCGACCGGATCACCGTCAGCGGCTCCACGGGCTCGATCAGCCTGCCGCTGCGGATCACGCCGATGCCGGAGCAGGTGGTGTGGCTGCCGATGCGCTCGCCCGGCAGCGAGATCCGGACCGACCTGGGCACCCGGCCCGGCGGCATCGTGCGGCTGGCCCGCACGAGCGCCCCCGTCCCCGCCGACCTCGCGGGAGGCACGCGATGAACCTGTGGGCCTCGGCCGACCAGCCGACACTCGAGGACTTCGGGCACGACGTCTGGTGGATCGTGCTGATCAAGGTCGTCGGCATCTTCGGCGTCCTGGTGCTCATGACGCTGTTCGCCATCGTCTTCGAGCGCAAGGTCGTGGCGCGCATGCAGCAGCGGATCGGCCCCAACCGGGTCGGCCCGCGGGGCTACCTGCAGAGCCTCGCCGACGGGTTGAAGCTGGCGTTCAAGGAAGACATCATGCCGGCGCTGGCGGACAAGCCCGTCTACTTCCTGGCGCCGGTCATCGCCGCGATCCCGGCGTTCCTGGCCTTCTCGGTCATCCCGCTGGGCCCCACGGTCAGCATCTTCGGCGAGCGCACGCCGCTGCAGCTCACCGACGCCCCGATCGGCGTGCTCATCGTGCTGGCCTGCTCCGCGATGGGCGTGTACGGGATCGTGCTGGCCGGCTGGGCCTCCGGCTCGACCTACCCGCTGCTCGGCAGCCTGCGCAGCGCCGCGCAGATGGTCAGCTACGAGATCGCGATGGGCCTGTCGATCGTCGCGGTGTTCCTCTACGCCGGATCGATGTCCACCTCCGAGATCGTCGCCGCCCAGGCCGACGGCAACCGGCTGGACTTCTTCGGCGTCGAGTTCACCGGTCCCAGCTGGTTCGCCGTGTTGCTGCCGGTCTCCTTCGTCATCTACGTCATCGCCGTCGTCGGCGAGACCAACCGGGCGCCCTTCGACCTCCCCGAGGCGGAGAGCGAGCTGGTCGGCGGGTTCCACACCGAGTACTCGTCGCTGAAGTTCGCGCTGTTCTTCCTGGCCGAGTACATCAACATGGTCACCGTCTCGGCGCTGGCCGCGACCCTGTTCCTCGGTGGCTGGCGGGCACCCTGGCCGATCTCGATCTGGGACGGCGCGAACACCGGCTGGTGGCCGCTGCTGTGGTTCTTCCTCAAGGTCGTCGTTGCGCTGTTCGTCTTCATCTGGCTGCGCGGCACCCTGCCCCGGCTGCGCTACGACCAGTTCATGCGCTTCGGCTGGAAGGTCCTCGTCCCGACGGCGCTGGTGTGGATCCTGGTCGTCGCCACCATGCGCACGGTCTCCCGGGAGGCCGACCTCTCCACCGGGCAGGTCGCGCTGTTCGTGGGCGTCCCGGCGGCGCTGCTGGTCCTCGCCGGCCTGCTGCTGGCCAGCCGGTCGGCCAACCGGGACACCCGCGTGATGGCCGAGCAGGCCTCGGCCGGCGCGGTGCACGCCACCGACCCCGAGCCCGACGTGCTCCCGCCGGCGGGGGCGCGGCGCCGGCCCGCCGGTAGCCCCAGCCGCGCCGAGGGCGGCTTCCCGGTACCGCCCATGGACCTCAAGGTGCCGCCGTCGCCGCGGATCCGACGGGAGAGCTCCGCGGCCGGTGCCGACCCCGGCACGACCGTGGTCGGCACCGGCCGCCGCGGCACGGCGACCATCGAGGAGGACGGCGATGTCTGAGCCCACCAAGCCCGGCGAGCAGGACCTGGTCCGCCGCACCGCCGGAGAGGTCGAGCGCTCGCCCGGCACGTCGTCGCGACCGGCGCTGCGCGACGCCGTCACGCCGGCGCCGGCCCAGGGGTTCGGGGTCACCTTCGCCCAGATGTTCCGGACGGTGACCACCGAGCAGTACCCGTTCGAGCCCAAGGTGACCAAGCCCCGCTACCACGGCCGGCACGTGCTCAACCGGCATCCCGACGGGCTGGAGAAGTGCGTGGGGTGCGAGCTGTGCGCGTGGGCCTGCCCCGCGGACGCGATCTACGTCGAGGGCGGCGACAACACCGAGGACGCCCGCTTCTCCCCGGGCGAGCGGTACGGCGCGGTCTACCAGATCAACTACCTGCGCTGCATCTTCTGCGGGCTGTGCATCGAGGCCTGCCCGACCCGGTCGCTGACGATGAGCAACGACTTCGAGCTGGCCGACGACAACCGCCGCGACCTGATCTACACCAAGGAACAGCTCATGGCCCCGCTGCTGCCCGGCATGGAGGCGCCTCCGCACGCCATGCGCCTCGGTGAGGACGAGAAGGACTACTACCTGCGCGCGCCGGAGGCCCGGCCGTGACCCCGGAGACCGCCGACGTCGTCATCGGCACAGGTGAGGCCGTCGTCTTCTGGATCCTCGGCCCGGTCGCGCTGGCCGGGGCGCTGGGCATGGTGTTCAGCCGCAACGCCGTGCACTCCGCGCTCTGGCTGGTCAACACGATGCTGGCGCTGGGCGTCTTCTACGTCGTCCAGTCCGCGCCCTTCCTGGGCGCGGTGCAGATCATCGTCTACACCGGCGCGATCATGATCCTGTTCCTCTTCGTGCTCATGCTGGTCGGGCGTGACTCGTCGGACTCGGTCGTGGAGACGCTGCGCGGGCAGCGGATCGCGGCCACGCTGCTGGGCATCGGCTTCGCCGGGCTGGTCGGTGCCGGGATCGCCCGCGCCACCCAGGACCTGCCGGTCGCCGGGCTCGGCGACGCCCAGGCCGAGGGCAACATCCCGGCGATCGCCGAGCTGCTCTTCACCCGGTACCTGCTGGCCTTCGAGGTCACCAGCGCGCTGCTCATCACCGCCGCCGTCGGCGCGATGGTGCTGGCGCACATCGAGCGTGAGCCCGGCAGCCGGCAGAGCCAGCGGGAGCTCTCCCGTGCGCGGTTCCTCGCCGGCGACCGCCCGCAGACCTACCCGGGCCCCGGCGTGTACGCCCGGGCCAACTCCGTCGCCGCGCCCGCCCTGCTGCCCGACGGCCGGACGCTGGAGGAGACGGTGGCCACCGGCGTCGAGCCCCAGGAGGTCCAGCAGATGCCCCGTCCCACGGGCCGCGAGCAGCTGGGCAACCCCGACGCGGCCCTCGGCACCCTCGACGGCACGCCCAGCGAGATTCCCGGCGGCCGGGTCGGGGGTGAGCACCGATGACCCTCTCCTACTACCTGGTCCTCGCGGCGATCCTCTTCACGATCGGTGCCGTCGGGGTCCTGGTCCGGCGCAACGCGATCGTCGTGTTCATGTGCATCGAGCTGATGCTCAACTCGGTGAACCTGACGCTCGTGACCTTCGCGCGGGCCACCGGCACGGTCGACGGCCAGATCATGGCGTTCTTCGTCATGGTCGTCGCCGCCGCCGAGGTGGTCATCGGGCTCGCCATCATCATGTCGATCTACCGGACCCGACGGTCCGCCTCGGTCGACGACGCCAACCTCCTGAAGTACTGAGCCGGACGGGATCGACGTTGCCTGCTGAAGGGTTGCTCGCCGCCTCCTGGCTGCTGATCGCGCTGCCGCTCGCCGGCGCCGCCGTGCTGCTGCTGGGTGGGCGCCGCACCGACCGTTGGGGTCACCTGCTGGGGACGGCGACGGTCGCGGCCGCCTTCGCCCTCGCCGTCGCCTGCACCGTGCAGCTCGCCGGGGCCGAGGATCGGTCGGCCGACGTCGAGCTGTTCACGTTCATCTCCTCGGGCGAGCTGGACGTGACCGCGGGGCTGCTCTACGACCCGCTGTCGGCGGTGTTCGTCCTGCTGATCACCGGCGTCGGCTCGCTGATCCACGTCTACTCGATCGGCTACATGGCGCACGACCCCGCGCGCCGCCGCTTCTTCGCCTACCTGAACCTGTTCGTGGCCGCGATGCTGCTGCTGGTCCTGGGCAACAGCTACGTCGCGCTCTACGTCGGCTGGGAGGGCGTGGGTCTGGCGTCCTACCTGCTGATCGCCTTCTGGTACACCCGCCCGGCCGCGGCCACCGCGGCGAAGAAGGCGTTCATCATGAACCGCGTCGGCGACGTGGGCCTGGCCATCGCCGTCTTTCTCATGTTCGCCCAGCTGGGGACCACCTCCTACGCGGGCGTGCACGCCGGGGTGGCCACGCTCGCCGGCGGCACGGTCACCGCGATGGGCCTGCTGCTGCTGCTCGGTGCCTGCGGCAAGTCGGGCCAGTTCCCGCTGCAGGCCTGGCTGCCCGACGCCATGGAGGGCCCGACCCCCGTGTCGGCCCTCATCCACGCCGCGACGATGGTCACCGCCGGCGTCTACCTGATCGCCCGCTCGGCGCCGATCTACGACCAGACCCCGACCGCCCGCGCCGTCGTCCTCGCGATCGGCGCGGTCACCCTGCTCATCGGGGCCATCGCCGGCTGCGCCTACGACGACATCAAGAAGGTCCTGGCGTACTCGACGGTCAGCCAGATCGGCTACATGTTCCTGGCCGTGGGGCTCGGTCCCGCGGGCTACGTCGCCGGCCTCGCCCATCTGCTGGCCCACGGGTTCTTCAAGGCCGGGCTGTTCCTCGGTGCCGGGTCGGTCATGCACGCCATGGACGACTCGGTGGACATGCGCCGGTACGGCGGGCTGGCGAAGAAGCTGCCGATCACCTTCGTGACCTTCGGCCTGGGCTACCTCGCGCTGATCGGCTTCCCGTTCCTCTCCGGCTACTTCACCAAGGACGCGATCATCGAGGCCGCGCTGGACCGGGACGACGTCTGGGGCTGGGTCCTCGGCGGTGTGGCCGTGCTCGGCGCCGGCCTGACCGCCTTCTACATGACCCGGCTGATGCTGATGACCTTCTTCGGCCGGGCCCGGTGGGAGGACGGCGTCCACCCGCACGAGTCGCCCTCGGTGATGACCGCGCCGATGGTGGTGCTCGCGGCGGGGTCGGTCTTCTCCGGCGCGCTCCTCGTCTCGGTCTTCCCGCTGTCGGGCTGGCTGGAGCCGGTGTTCGGCGAGCCGGCGGAGGCCGCGCACGTCGTCGCTCCCGCCGTCGTCGGGCTGGTGGTCACCGTCGTGATGCTGCTCGGTGTCCTGGCCGCGTGGCTGTTCGTCGGTCGCCGCGAGGTGCCGGTCACCGCACCCGTGCGGGTCTCGCCGGTGACCCGCGCGGCGCGCAACGCCCTCTACGCCGACACGATCAACGAGTCGCTGTTCATGCGCCCGGGGCAGTGGCTGACCCGCGCGCTGGTCTGGTTCGACAACCGCGGCGTCGACGGCGCGGTCAACGGGCTGGCCGCCGGGCTGGGCGGGTCGTCCTCGCGGCTGGGCCGGGCGCAGAACGGCTTCGTGCGCACCTACGCGCTCGGCATGCTCGGCGGCGCCGTCATGGTCGCCGGTGCCCTGCTGGCCTGTTATACAAATATGACGACGACACATAAGAGGATCTCGCAGAGATCACACGTGTAAGAAGAGTAGCAATAAACATAAATCTATACATACCGGAATAGATAAA